>JAHDBT010000105.1 GCA_020630215.1 Bacteroidota bacterium | reverse complement strand
TAGTAAAAGCTGATGCAACGCTTACCATTAACAACGCTACCATTTCTTTTATGGATGAGTTTTCGGAAATTGTGGTAGAAGAAGGAGGCACTTTAATTATTCATGGTGCGACCCTTAAAGGTTTTGAGGAATGTTACACTACAAGATGGAATGGTATTACGGTAAAGGGAGATGGGGAACAAGCACAAGCTACTAGTGTGCCGCCTGTAGATTATACGCTACTAAATACGCCTCATCATGGCAAGATTATTATCCGTAATGGAAGTAAAATACAACAAGCTACCCTAGGTGCTTATTTACAAGGGGGAGGTATTATTCATGCTAGAAATAGTAACTTTAATGATAATAGGTTTGGAATATTTTTTGACTCTTTTAGCGGAAAAAATATTGCACATATTCAAGGTTGCGAATTTAATATAACTAACAATTATGCGGAACCTTTTGCCGCCCATATGATGATTGGTGAAACAAGTATTGCTAGGCTTTGGTCTAATAGATTTAATAGCGACAATCCTAGTATTAATACCTGGGGAATATATGCAGCTAATTCAGCAACTAATATTGATAAGTTAAATTATAATTATATCGTAGATGTTAGTTTGGGTAATACCTTTTCTAATTTATCCAAAGGTATTGATGCGTACAGCTTTTCCTCTATTAGAAGCTCCATTGGTATTTATGGCAATGAGTTTATTAATGTTGGTAAGGGAGTTACTTTAAATACGGTTGTATACCCAAAGGTATTAGGCAATAACTTTGACGTGCCTGTACCTAATACTGGTAGTAACTATGGCATTTATTTGTATGGTTCAACAGGAGAGCTTTTATACAATAACAATATAACAACACAAGGAACAGCTAATGATGGCTTATTTGGGTTAATTGCCGAAAACACGGGTGAAGCCAATACTAAAATTTATAACAATACTTTTGACGGAGCGTTTCAAGCAGCAACCTTTTTTAGCGGAGATAATAATGCCCTTATTGCCGACTGTAATAGCTATCTTGGTGCCAGTACTTATGATTGGTATATTGGTGCAAATGCAAGTTTAGCTACGCAAGGAGAATGTAATTCATTAATGCCTCAACTAGCACGCCGCAATCAATGGCATCCTGGTTCAGAAGGCGTACACATTTATAATGCTAATAGTGCCTTTACTTTTGAAATTAACTCGCAGGATGGGTTTGTGCCTACTGAATTGGCTGGGCCTGGGAGTGTTGATGTTAATGTGTTTGAATGTGGTGAAGAACCTGCAAGCGAAGCCTGCCCTGCACTAAGTTCAAGAAGTATTGTAAGCATTAATACGGAGATAAGTAATGCTTTAAACCCTATAAAACGCAATGTATTATTTACCGAAAAAATACAAACTCGCATTGATTTAACAGAATATAATGCAGCGAAAACAGATTTAGCGGAGGAGAATAAAACGTATACCAATAAAATATTGGTAGGCACTTCTATGGACGAAGCAGACAATTTAACTGCCATTAGTTTATTGGAAGAACTTCCGTTAAATACGGAAGAAGACCAATTGTTTTACGATTTATGTTTGGCCATTTTACAAGGTGATTTTGATGGCAGCGGCAAAAATGATGCTGGACAAAGTGTGCAAAAAATAGCTAATAATGTACAAACTAATCCTGCTAGTATGTTAGCCGAATCTGCAATAGCTATAATGGATAGAAAAGGAGTTGATAGAAATCCTCAAATTAGTGCTAAAGTTGTCACTAATGTATTGGTTAATAAAGAAACATTCACCTTATACCCCAACCCCGCCAACAAACAAGTTTTAGTGAGTTTTAAAGAACCAATAATTAATGGTTATTTTAGCATTTACAATAGCACAGGCAAAAAAATGCTAGAACAAAGCGTAGAACAGCAAGCGCAAATTAATATTAATACACAGCGTTTTAAAAGTGGTGTTTATATTTGTCAATTAGTTAGCGAAAAAGAAATCGTGTCTAGTAAATTAATTATTACCCATTAAACTCCCAAAGCCTTGCTATTGTGTTAATAGCAAGGCTTTTATAAATTTGTTTGTTTATGAAAAAAATAATGAGTTTATTAATGTTTTGTTTTCATAGTACTATTTTGTTTTCTCAAAATACCGTATTTAATAAATATTTTGAGGCTACAGACACTTCTGCTATAGGTACTTACACCTGTTTACCTACTAATGATGGCTATTTTTTAGGAGGACATGAAACTATTGCCATTCAAGGAGATTTATATAGAAGTATTTGTATTAGAAAAACAGATTTTTATGGCAATACAGTATGGAAAAAACAATTAGATAGTGGGGCGAAAAAAAGAGTAATTACTACAGGTAATGCTTTAATAAAAACGAGCGATAATTCTTTTGCTATAGCAGGTAGTCGAGCGAATGATGCTGAAGGTGACGACATGGATGCCATCCTAATTAAATTTGATGAAGCAGGCGAAGTAATTTGGAAACAAAGCTATGGAACAACAGCTTTAGAAAAAGCCTACGGCGTAATCACCACCAACGACAACGGCTACTACATTTACGGTTTTCAAGGCATTGGTCCTAACCCCTTCACCTTTTACTGCATCAAAACCGACAACCTCGGCAACGAACAATGGACACAAACCTACAGTTTAGAAGGCAGTTCCATCGCCTTTTCCGCACACCAAACTGCCGATGATGGATTTATTATTTCGGGCTATGGCAACCATAGTACACAAGGCTACCAAATGTATGTAGTACGTACCAATAGTGTAGGTACGCAACTTTGGGAACAGCATTATGGTTGGTTGGGAAATGAACAAGCAGGCATGTTAACTCCGCTACCCAATAATACCTATTTACTAACTGCACATAAGGAAGAGAATGGATTAAGAAAAATCTATTTAGCAGAATTAAGTACTAATGGATTTATAATTTGGGATAAAACAATTCAGGGTGATTTTATATTACAATTGCAAACCCCACTTAAATTGTTAGACGATGGAAACTATATTGCAACTGGCTATGCAATCGAATACAATAATGCTCCTATAAAAGGACTAGCAGTAAAATTCAACAGCCAACTAGATACCCTGTGGACACAAACCTACAAAACTTACCCTGATGACGACGACTATTTCCGAGACATAGAACCCACCCCCGATGGCGGTTTTTTACTAGCAGGTTTTAACTACACCCAAAACGGCAGTTGGCTCGTAAAAATAGATAGTTTGGGCAATACTTGTAGTTATTTGGGTTGTGATAGTGTGGGGATTGATACTGCGATTCCTAGTACTTTTATCGAAGAAGAGCAGGAGTTTAGTTTAACGCCAAACCCTGCAACAAGCCAAACCCTCCTAAAATACCAACTCCCCCCAAACATCGCTTTTGGGGTAGTGGAGTTGTTCAATCAACAAGGACAAAAAGTACATCACCAACTATTGCCACAAGCAACTACGCAACAAACCATACAGCTTGGGCATTTAGGGGCAGGCGTGTATGTGTATAAAGTTGTTGTGGTTGGCGGCAAGGTTTTGAGGAGTGGTAAGTTGGTGATTTTTTAAGATTCCTAAAAAAAAATTAGCGAGAGAAAAGAGGTGTTATTTTTCCTAAAAATAGTACCTCTTTAAGTTTTAGTTCACTAGAAGCAAGCGCTCCACAATATCATAAGAACAAAAAAATAATCCCCCCAAATTGAACCCTTCCCCCAAAATAAGCGTTATTCCAAACAACATTATTTAACATTTATTTTTCCTTGCAGACACCCTTTTTCCATTTCTTATCATCTATGCTAATAGAAGGTTGCTGCACTCAATAGCATAAAAATCAAAAACATGAAAAGTATTATCAATATCATCACCAACGTTCAAATAGTTAGTGCCTTAATTTGGGCAATGGCTATTATGGCGTGTAGTTATTTAACTACCAATACCACGCTTTCCAGTATTTTAGTAGTAGCAGCAGGTTTCCATGTTATTCTTTTAGCTCAAAGTGCTAACAATAAAGCTTGTACAAACACTCGACTAAGTAAAGATTAAACAAACGCTAAACCCCAAACCTTAATCTTAAAATCTTAAACCAAAAAAGGACAAGCTTACCTAATGTATTTACATTTTTTCTAGTAGAAGGTAGAAAGTATTAGGTATTTGGACGGTTATGCTACGCTTCACCGCTGTAAAATCTCAACTACTTTTTTAACCTTGTTAAACTTGTCCAAAAAAAGTTAACAAAAACCGCTTAACCATCATGAGTTTAATTAGCAAAAATACTATCCCTAAAACCAGTATCCATAAAAATACGGATACCAACCCACCTAAAAACACTAGTATTTCGGCTAATACCCTAAACTCTAAACCTTTACCAAAAACATTCATAGCAGCAGGCAATAGCTTGTTAGATGCAGCCAAACAGTTGCGAGATAAATTATTTCGGGACCCTCGGCATTTCCAAATCGCTTATTTATCAAGCTTTCTGCTCTATGGTGTTTTTTTTCTCGATTGGAATAGCGACCTCCGCTATTTTATGACCGCCTTCCTTGCTTGCACACTCACCCAAATAGTAGCCACCTACTTTACCACCAAAAACTACCAATCCATTAAAAGCGGATTAATTTCTGCCCTTGCTTTGTGCTTGCTCTTTAAAGCCAATGCAGTAGGCACTTTTGCTCTAGCAGGCATACTAGCTATTTCGAGCAAATTTTTAATTCGATACAAAGGCAAGCACATTTTTAACCCTGCCAATTTTGGCATTATAGCCGCCATTATACTAACAGGCGATGCATGGATTTCGCCAGGGCAATGGGGCAATAGTATTATACTGTTGTTTGTGTTAGGAGTCTTAGGCACGTTCATTCTGTTGAGAGTAGGGCGTATTGATACGAGCCTAAGTTTTATCATCACCTTTGCCAGTTTAGAGTTTTGCCGCAGCGTACTATATCAAGGCTGGGGATTGGATTATTTTGTACACCAAATGAGCAGCGGTGCTTTATTGCTGTTTACCTTTTTTATGATAACCGACCCCGTTACTACTCCTAATTCGCCCAAAGCACGTATAATTTGGGCAGCATTTATAGGGGTCGTTACCTTTTTATTAGCTAATTTTATGCAGGTGCATACGGCACCACTTTGGGCTTTGTTTTTTATTGCGCCCATTACCACGATACTAGACAGAAAATTTATTCATCCTAAATTCAATTGGAAATGAAATACCTAAAATTAAGCCTTGTTATACTAGCAAGCATAATTTTTATTCCAGAGCTATTTGCTTTTTGTGGCTTTTATGTAGCCAAAGCCGATGCCGATTTGTTTAACGAAAAATCGGAGGTAATTGTGGCGCGTGATGGTAATCAAACAACCATTACCATGAACAACGATTTTAAAGGCAATGTAAAAGATTTTGCAATGGTAGTACCCGTACCTGAAGTACTACAGAAAAAAAATATTAGAGTCGCCAAAAGAGAAATTTTTGATAAATTAGACACTTATTCTTCTCCTAGACTAGTGGAGTATTTTGACGATAATCCTTGCGAACAAGCCAAACCATCGATTGCCCAACGATGGCAAAAATCAATGACCGAATCGGCGGTTACCACTAAAAGTAAAGATAAAGCCAAGAAAGAGTATGGCGTAAGTATTGAAGCAACTTACACGGTGGGCGAGTACGATATTTTAATTTTATCGGCTAAAGAGTCGGATGGATTAAAGCGTTGGTTAACGGATAATGAATACAAAATTCCTAGCCAAGCGGAAGAAGTACTAGACCCATATATTAAAAACAACATGAAGTTTTTTGTGGTAAAGGTGAACTTAGAAGAAAGCCAAAAAAGTGGATTCGATTATTTACGTCCTTTACAAATTACTTTCAATTCTAACAAATTTATGTTGCCTATCCGTTTAGGAATGGCCAATGCTAAAGGCGACCAAGATATGGTAGTGTATGCTTTTTCTCGCAAAGGACGTATTGAAACGAGCAACTACCGCACGGTAAAAATACCTACCGACCGTGATATTCCTACCTTCTTAAAACCACAATTTGGGGAGTTTTATGTAGATGCTTTTGAAAAAGCTTGGGCAAAAGAAGATGGTAAAGCCGTAATGTTAGAGTACAGTTGGGATTTAAGTTCGAGCAATTTCGTAAAATGCGATCCTTGTAACACAGAACCTCCTAAGTACGAGGAACTAGCAGAAGCAGGTGTAAAATGGGTACAGCCACAACAATTCCGTGGTGGTTCTGATTACCAAGGCGATATACACTTTACCCGCCTACACGTACGCTACAACCGCCAAGATTACCCACAAGATTTACGTTTCCAAGAAACGCCTAACAAAGAACGTTTCCAAGGACGTTACATCATGCGCCATGCTGCTACAGGCGATTTACGTTGTGCCAAAGGTCAAGAATACATTGAAGGATTAGTAGAACGTAGAGGTAATGAACTAAAAGAATTAGCCGCATTAACTGGCTGGGATACGAAAGATTACGAATACTACCTCGATAATTACATCCAAAAAATACCAAGAGGGAAACGAGGAAAAGTAAACAAACAAAAAGGACTGATTGGCGACCAACTAGCCTGGAACTTAGCTCCTGTTAGCGATAATGGCGACAGCTATATTGGCAGTGGCGACGGTGCAGAGTCGGAAGGAATGCCATTCTCTACCTTTTTATTATTAACCGCTATTGCTGTAGGTGGCGTTATTACTTTTGCAGGATTTAAAGCTTTAAGAGGCTAAACTTTGGTGGAAGGTAGAATGTATTTTTGTAGCAAGTAAAAAGGTTTTTTTTTAAATAAATGCTTAAAGTGTTGATTTCTAAATGATAGCATAAGTATCTGATTTGCAATTAACTATGATTAGTTGAATTGATTTGCAATTCAATTGATTTTAAAGGCTACTAACATTTTCAATAAAGAAATGTTAGTAGCCTTTTTTGTGTGGCTATATTGATAGCCTATTATTGGAAAGGGAGGTAATTACAGTATATTTTAAGGAGATAATTGTTTTCCCTTGTAGAGAAAATTCATGAATTTTCTCTACGCATACACCCAAAAACAGCTAAAACAAACTAAATGCCGCCCGAATTTAAAGCATACAAATATCTTAGAAAAAGGAAGCAACGAAGCCCCAAAAAACTTCGTGTAACCCTGTGAAAAACGCTGTGGTACTTCGTGGGAAAAATCGTCAGCAAATCAAAAATCACATTTCAAAAATCAAGAATCAAAACTCCCCTCTCTACTGTTTCACCACCTTCGCCACTACCACAGCCTCGTCCTTAATAATTTGCAGCAAATACGTGCCACTAGGTAAATGCTGTATATTTAGCGGTTGGTTATTAGATAAAACTTCGGTACTTAACACTGTTTGTCCTGCCATATTCAGCATGTTTATTTGTGCCGATGCAATGCCTGTAATGTGCAGTTGATGGCTGCTAGGATTGGGATAAATTTGTAAATCTTTAAAAACCGTTTGTTGATTAATTTCGTTGATGCTAGTACCTATTTGTACGGTAATAGTTTGTGTAGTATAGCAGCCAGCATCATTGCTTACGGTTACCGTATAATTGCCTAAATCGCTAATGGTAATTTCGGCATCGGTTTCGCCAGTACTCCATAAATAGTTGAGGTGATCAAAGTTGCCAGCATTAATGGTAATAGGTAGTGAGTCGGGGTGTAATACGTATACATCTTCTGGCAAAAATACACCGCAGTAGGTAGATATGATAGTGGATTGGGTGTGTACATTGTTTTGCAAACAGTCTTCCGTTAATACATCATCTGTATTCACAAAAATAATAAAGGAGTTAATCCCTTGTGCATCCGTTAAATTATTGGGTATATTAAACCATACGGTATCTCTGTAAAAGGGGGCAGCAAAGCGTTGTTCGTAAATGGGTAAAATATTGCCTGTAGGGGTAATGCGTTGCACTTCTACCTGTATCGAATCGGCAACGGCTTTACCCAAATTGTCTACTATCATTCTGGTTTCTATGTAGGGAATTTGGTCGGTAATATAGAGCGGGTTACTTAAAATCTGGAAATTAAGGCTTGGGTTGTAAAAGGTGAAATTTGTTTCGGGAATAGAAATTTCTGAATTAGCACGAGGAACAATTACCAAGGCAGGATCGCCAACTAGGGTTAAATTTTGAGCCAGCATTCGCATTAAATTTTCTTCCCCTACGGCGGTTTCATCATAGGTGTTGGCAATGGTTTCTAGTATGGCACTACCAATAGTTTGCCCATAATTATTTTGTGCAAAATTACGAATCAGCTCTTGGGTATAGTCACTAGCAATATTGTCTATGGTATAGGAGGCATTGGCTAAAAAACCAATTGCGCCTCTATTGGCTGCCAGCACATAATCTTGTGCCATTCCTGTAGCTTCTACAACGGGTTGGTGTATATTGCCTGTAAAAGGCGAATGCGAAATTACAAAAGGATATTTGCCTTCATTATCATATAGTTCTGGCTCTTCCAAATCAATTTTCCAGTATCCTTCTAGGCTAGCGTCGCCCATATAAAACATCAAGCCTACGCCATCGCTTAGGTGCTGTCCTAATTCGGGCATTTCTTGCGGTAAAGGAAACTCATTAGCGTAGGAACCTAATAAATGTGCGCCAAATCCTTCTTCGGTTAATAACACACTAAAATTGTTACTAAAAGAATTATGTACCCCAACTTCTTGGATATCGTCTCCTTGCACCAGTTGCAAAATATGTTTTCGCCATAGTTGGTTAAAATTGCAAGTATCATTATTGTAGCTTGCTTGGTAAGTAATCAGTTTGTCTAAATAAGCTTGCGCTTCTTCTGGAGTAGCGGCAGGCACTCTACCTATGCCTACTTGTGGCAGGTAGCTATTGCTGTTTCTGGTAACCAACATATTATCACTGGCCTGATGTCCATAACTTGGTATAAGGCAATCGTTGTAGTTGCTAGTGCTAAAAGTTGTTTGGTTATAGGTAACGGCTTTTCCTAGCAGCAATACCTGTTCTGGCGGTGTATTCCAAGTATCAATGGCATAATTAATAAAATTGCGAATGGCTAAAGGATGTTTTTCAATACCGTAAGCAAACTGGTCGTAAAGTTGGTGAATAAACACCGTTTGTACCGTATAGCCGCCGCCTGCTGCCGAACTGCGATAATCGTGATACTGTATTACGGGATTAGTGCCTTGCGATAAATCGGGATGGCTAATAATGATATAGTTTCCTTGTTGTACATTTGCATCGTAATTATTAAAAAAGGCGGGGCGCATTACCTCTACACTTTTAATCGTCATGCCATCGGTTGTATTAAGCAAAAACAGTTGGCGTTCTGTTAAGGAGGTATCGCCTTCGGGTAAATTTATTTTTAGTACACCCGCTTCCTCCGTAGCATTAATGCGTAAATGATTGGTTAAATCGTATAAGCGAGGAATTACGCCTGCATTAAAATCACTTATTTCTAAATATTGAGCAGTATTATCGTTTAAAGCAAAAGCAAAAGAACGAGTATCATTAAAACTAAACTCGCTAGTATAGCTTAAACCTAATTCAACTACCGAACTTAAATCGTTGCTAATTACATCTCCAATAGAGGCAACATTAAAAGCCGTTAGCGGAGAACTTAAATGGTTTAAATCTACTTCAAATTCGCTGGTTTCGGTATCGTAATTATTAATAAAAAAATCGCTGTATAAATTGGCATTTAAGCTTACCCTAATATGGTGTTCATCGTCAAATAATAAATTATCACTTTGTCCTATTACCTTTATAAAAGCATTGGCAAAAGCACCAATTCCCTCGTAGGCGGGGGGGGTGTTTAAATTATAATTATTGGTATTTCCGCCTAAAATAGTAGGACCAATAAATCCCTCATTGGCTTCAAAATCGGCATAGTTCATACTAAGCCCTTCCGAGTTAATAGCCCTACCCGAATAATACTTATTGTTTAACGACCGCTTGATATTGTGCGTAAAATAAGGACTTGGTGCTGGCGTATCACTTAAATCGTTTTCTATGTGGTTGTAACGCAGGTGTTCGCCTTCGTCCGACCAAGTGAGGAAGTACGTAGCGGTATCGGTAAATAAACTTCTGGTTGTGGTTAATTGCCATTCTGGATTGGTAAACAAACTGGTATCAAAAGTACCTTTGTTGGCTTCTCCGTAAAACTCAATAAAATCAGTATTGCTAAAGTCACCATCGGTACTGGTATAAATAGGTAATTGTTTGCCTAGGTAATACAACTGAAAACCGTTGCCAGTAGCAGGCAGGCTTGTTGTGCCTATTACATCGAGCGAAATGCGATAAATACCTTCTTCTGCAATGCGAATTTTGTAGTAGGTTTTACTATAATCAACCCATTCGTTGTGGTAGGGTTGCGCTTGTACAAGCTGTAAAGTGAAAAACACACTTATTAAAAATAAAAATAGAGTGGTTGCAGTATATTTCATTAAAAATAGTTTAGAACTAGTAAAGAATGGTAGCATTTTTGCTATAGATATGTCATGATAACGTAAGGCACTGTTTGCTAACTGATAAGCAAGCACCTTGCAATGATTTATCCGTAGCATATTTAAATAGCTTGCTTACAGCTATCACAAAGATACCTCTAAAACTTAAATGGTTGTGTGGTCTGTATAAAAAAACCTAATAATTATTAATTGGTTTTGATAAATAATAGACATCAGGTGAAGTAGATACAGGAACTTTACAAGCAGCTAACAAACGGAAAAGATAACAAGAAATAGGACTGCTATTAGCCATAAATGCATAATTTCTGCACAAATTTAGATTTTAATTGTCAAAAAAGGAGATTAAAGTCATAGTCAAGGTTTTTCTTCATAACAAGAGGAATAAAAGTGCCTAATTGTTGCTTAATTCGTTTATAATGAGTATCTTACAAGTGCAAGTTTATCTTTTTTTACAAAAAGATTTTTGCGGAAAATAATAAAAACTGACATTATTGTGATGATTTTAAACAATGGATGCTAATTATGTAGTATCTTTGAATGATGACATTATTGTGACAGGCTTTGTTTAAACAGAGCTTTGCACATGAAAGGCGTTTTTTATGTTTAATTAATTGTTTATAAAATATTTAATGCGTTGTTTACTCTAACAAAATAATGGAAAGAAAACCAATACTTGATTTATATACAAGATAAGTACAAAAATCAGGTATAAATAGAGCCATTATTTTTTTCCATTATCAACACTAGCAATTTACGATTACTTATGGATTTACTCTTATTATTTAAAATACTCTGGCGCAGAAAATTTATTATTCTTGCCGTGAGTTTGGCTGCAGCAGCCTTAACCTATTATATGGTAGGGAAACAAGCCCCTGTCTATAAATCAACAGCTACACTATCAACGGGTATTATGAATTTGGGTATGCCTTCGGTTGGTAGCAATAACAGTTATATACAACCCTATAAAATTGAACACAGTTTTAACAATTTAATCGAATTATTAAAATCTCGTGCCATTATGGGTTTGCTTTCTAACAAACTGGCAATACGTGATTTAAAGTCGGATGTAGCTTTTAACAAAGCAGGAAAGAAGGCGGTAAAAGCAAAGTATGGCGACGATTTAAGCGGAATACTTAATCTCTTTGAAACGGGCGATATTGTAAAGGAAGTAGATATTCCTGCCAATAGCGCAAAAGGGGAACGAGCAGCTAAAAAAGCAGATGTATTAAAAATGTTAGGCTACGATTATAGCGATATTAATTGGAAATTTCAAATAATACGAGTTCCCAATACCGATTTTGTAGACATTTCTTTTGAGTCGGATGATGCGGAGTTTTCGTCGTTTGCAGTAAACAATTTGAGTGATGTTTTTATTGATTATTACCTCACTACCGAAAATCAAGACAAAAATTCTTCTAACCGCTACCTCGATAATATGGTGGCACAACGTAAACGAGATTTAGAAGAAAAACAAAATCGCTTGAAAGATTACAAAATGCAAAACGATGTAATCAATATCGAAATTCAAACCAAAGGCTTGTCCTCGCAAATTAAAGCTTTAGAAGCAAAACGACAGGAGGAATACCGCAAAATTCCTTCCCTAGAAAATACCATTAAAAACATAGATAAGCACATGGATGAAACCAGTGCAGAATACAGTGATTTGCAAGTGCGAAATAGAAAAATAGAAACCTTGCGCTCGCAAATTGCAGAACTAGACAGGGCTTTTATTGACGGCGGAGGAAAAGATGATGCATTATTAGCGAAGAAAAACAGACTGCGTAGAGATTTAGAAGCTATTGTTTCGGCCAGTGCAACACAAGCGGCACCTAACGTTAATAGCAATATTGAAAACTTGCGAGCGCAAAGACGACAAGCTGAAATTGAATTAGATATTGCCAAATCGAACGCCCAAAATATGGATATTGAATTGGCCGAATTAAAAGCCAATTTAAGAAGTATTGCCTCTAAAGAAATTACCTTCGACGAACTGCAACGAGAACTGCAAATAGAAAAACAAGAGTATATTGATGTAGTAGAAAAAGTAGGACGCTCGCAAGTAGATAAGGATTTAATACTAGGGCAAACACAAATGAAGGTGATGGAATATGGTTTTCCAGCAGCTTATCCTAAAAATAAAAACCGCAAAATGATGGCTGGTTTTGCAGGCTTAGTAGGCTTGGCCTTGTCATCGGTATTAATGCTGTTTTTTGCCTTTATAGATGTTGCGATTAATAGCCCTAGACGGTTTCAGCAGTTTACCCAAATGCCATTATTGGAAACCATTAATAAAATTAATCCTAAAAAAGTGGATCTGGCAAACTTGTTTATTACCAATCAAGGAGGTAAAAAACTGGAGATTTTTAAACAGCAATTGCGAAAAATTAGGCACCAAATAGAAAATACAAATAAACAGGTGTTTTTAGTCAGTAGCATACAAGAAAAAGAAGGCAAAACCTTTTTTATTTTAAACATGGCTTATGCCCTCAGCTTAAATAATAAAAAGGTGTTGATTATTGATACTAATTTTAGAAACAATTCTTTATCTCAAATTCAGGCTGGTGAAACCGCTAATTATTCGTCAGAAAATATTCAGCTAATTGGAGAAAATGAATTGACACAAGATTTTGTTTCGACAGGGGTTATGTACGAAAAAAATGGTAGCGGAGTTGATACTATCTGTTGCCAATCTACCAACCGTTCGCCCGCAGAAGTATTGGCAGGAAAGAATTTTAATAATTTACTAACGAATTTAAAAACCAAATACGATTGTATTTTCCTAGAAGGAGCAGCCCTTAATAATTATGCCGATACTAGAGAACTAGCAGGTTTTGCAGATACCATTATTGCCGTTGTTTCTGCCGATACGGTTATCAACGAAAAATCAAAAGCCTCTTTAGATTATTTAAAAGCTTTGGATGGAAAATTTCTAGGAGCTATTTTAAATAAAGTGCAATTGCATAATTTAGAATAATAGTAGTAGAAGGTAGAAAGTACGCTTCGCTTTAGGTAGAAGGATGGCTTTAATTCCGCTATTTATTCGCCCGTTTTTTAGTATGGGCTAATCTAGCGAAGAGTCCTTATATATTATACAAAAGTACTTTCTACTCCTTATTAAATACTAGTCGTAGGTAGAAAGATAAATTACCTACAAATAGAACGGGCTACTACTCCCTAAATATGCTTGCTTTCTTATTTTACTTCATCAAGTTATTACGCAACTAATAATAGTTGTTGTAATTTTGGGTTTTAAAACAGCTTATTTTACAGGCGCAGCTCCATTTTAATGCAAAGGAAACTAGTAATTACTTCTAAATCATAGCTATCTCTATTCACTATACGACGCTAAATTCCCCTCCTTGAAGGGGCAAGGGGCGAGGGCTAGGTAAAACCTAGGATGTTAAGCATCCAAATAATTTAAGTTTTGCCTACAAAATCAACGTTTGCAGAGGGTGTTGCTATGATTTAATTGGGTAAAGTCCTCAAAAAAATAATGGGCATTTTATACGGACCTACCCCTGCCCCTTCCAGAAGGGGAATAAAGGGCATTATTTTTTTGAGGACAAATTCTTTGATAAATGTTTAGCTAGGATTAAGTCTAAATACCATGTACCAAAATAAGTACCCTTATTTTTTTTCATTACAAACAGAACTAACATAAAATGCAAAAGAGAATACTGATAACTGGCGCAGCAGGCTTTTTAGGTTCGCATTTATGCGACCGATTTATGGCAGAAGGCTATGAAGTAATAGGCATGGATAATTTATTAACGGGCAGCCTTGATAATATCCAACACCTATTTCCCGAAAAAGCGTTTCAGTTTCATCACCACGATGTATCTACCTTTGTACATGTTCCTGGTGAGTTAGATTATATTTTACATTTTGCCTCGCCAGCAAGTCCTATCGACTATTTAAAAATGCCTATTCAAACCATGAAGGTAGGTTCGTTAGGAACACATAATTTACTAGGTTTAGCCAAAGCTAAAAACGCCCGTGTTTTAATTGCGTCTACTTCCGAGGTTTATGGCGACCCTACGGTGCATCCGCAAACAGAAGAATATTGGGGCAATGTAAATCCAATTGGTCCCAGAGGAGTCTATGACGAAGCCAAGCGTTTTCAAGAAGCAATAACGATGGCTTACCATACTTTTCATGGTTTAGAAACTCGCATTGTGCGCATTTTTAATACTTACGGACCACGTATGCGCCTAAACGACGGCAGAGCTTTACCCGCATTTTTACACCAAGCAATAACAGGCAAAGATTTAACCGTTTTTGGCGATGGTTCGCAAACTCGCTCTTTCTGTTATGTAAGCGATTTAGTAGAAGGCATTTACCGCCTCCTATTAAGCGATTACCACTTGCCCGTAAATATTGGTAACCCCGACGAAATTACCATCAAGGAATTTGCCGAAGAAATTATTTCGTTTACAGGATGTGACCAAAAAATTATTTACCAAGATTTACCCAAAGACGATCCCAAACAACGACAACCAGACATTACCAAAGCTAGAGAAATACTAGGCTGGGAACCCAGAGTTTCGAGAAGGGAAGGACTGAAGAAAACTTACGATTATTTTAAAAAGGTAATTGATAAACAACAAGCAGCTGAAGCAGTAAGCTAGAAACGTATCATATATAATACGTTTTAATTTTATTGTTTTTATTAAACATTACAATTACCCAATAACCATTGTCAGAACAAACAAAGTCGTATTGGCTTACATCGGGGTTTTATACCATTTCAGAAAGAGTTAGCTCATTGATATTTGGGTTTGGAGGGGTGTATATGTTATTGCGTTTATTATCAAAAGCCGATTTTGGAGTATGGGCTTTGTTTTTAACGGTAACCGCTTTTATCGAAGTTTCCCGCAATGCATTGGTACAAGCAGCCCTCATAAAATACATTACAAGTGCAGTAGAGGAGGAGTACCGAAAAATTTTAGCAGCGTCGTTTTTTATTAATGGAATGCTAACTTTTTTAAACGTGTTTTTGCTATTTGTACTAGGCCTTTTTTTAAGTAACCTATGGGATGCACCTTCGCTGCAACCCATGTTGTGGCTCTATATATGTACCAATATTTTGTTAGTACCTTTTTCGCAATGCACCTTTTTACAACAAGCTAATTTCGATTTTCAAGGTATTTTTTGGAGCAATGTAGTACGGCAAGCATCGTTATTTGCTTACATTGCTTATGCCTTTTTTACGAGCTATCAGTTAGATTTATACGGCTTGGTATTGGTTCATTTAATTGGAGCAGCATTTGGTTCGGTAGTAGCAGTTTTCTTTAGCAAAAATTATTGGCGTTTGTCGTTATACATTGATTGGCAATGGGTTAGCCGCTTATTCCATTTTGGCAAATATGCTTTTGGCTCTAATTTAAGCGTCATGCTCTATAAAAATATCGACCGTATTATGCTCGGTACTTTGTTGAGCACGGCAAGCGTAGCAATTTACGATTTAGCCATTCGCATTAATAATTTAATGGAAATTCCAATTGCAGCAGCTGCCGCTATTGTGTTTCCTAAAAGTGCCAAAGAAAATGCGACCAAAGGAAATGCAGGCGTAAAATTATTGTACGAACAATCGGTAGGAGGAATTTTGGCTCTTATTGTGCCAGCGGTAATTATGGTGCAATTGTTTCCCGAAACCATTATTACCATCCTAGCGGGCGAGGAGTATTTAGACACCGTAGAAGTATTGCGTTTTACCGTGCTAATTCCTTTGTACATCGCCTTCGCCCGTCAAAGCGGCATCACCTTCGACTCTATTGGAAAGCCAGCCGTTAATTTGGCTTTAGCATTAGTAGGAATTGTTTGTAATATAATACTAAACTATGTGTTAGTGAAATTAATAGGCGTTATTGGTGCAGCTATTGGCACTTTAATTACCCTAACCGTTGTGTTTACTTTGTATCAATATTTACTATACATTAATATTGGTGCTAAACCACAAAATGCCTTAAAATACATTGTGCCTTTTTATGGGAAAGCGTATGAGGTGGTGAAAGGGCGGTTGTTTAAGTAGTAGGCAGTTCATTTAAAATTTAGTATCGAAGATTTAGAATTTAAAATTGTTTACCTGCTG
>JAHDBT010000104.1 GCA_020630215.1 Bacteroidota bacterium | reverse complement strand
ATCCTACAAAATATATTTACCATGAAGTTTGCAACTAAAGCGGTTAGAGCAGGCATAAAGCCCGACCCAACTACGGGAGCTATTGTACCTCCAATTTACCAATCGGCTACCTATGTATTAGAAGCAGTTGGCAAAGACAGAGGCTATGATTATACCCGTTCGTCTAATCCTACTCGTACAGTATTAGAAGACAACCTTGCAGCCCTAGAAGGTGCAAAATATTGCAAAGCCTTTGCTTCGGGCATGTCGGCAGTTGATGCGGTAATGAAATTATTTTCGGCAGGCGACCATATTGTTTCTGGCGATGATGTTTATGGTGGCGTAACTCGTTTATTTAACCAAATACTTACTCGCTACGGCATTACCTTTACTTATGTAGATGCCACCAATCCGCAAAATATAGAAGATGCGATTCAGGACAATACCAAAATGATTTGGTTAGAAACGCCTTCTAATCCTTTGCTTAAAATTACGGACTTAGAAGCGGCTGCAAAAATTGCCAAAAAGCACGGTATCTTATCGGGTGTTGACAGTACTTTTGCTACGCCTTACTTATTGCAGCCTTTAAAATACGGCATTGATATAATTGTACACAGTACCACCAAATACCTAAGTGGCCACAACCAAATTATTGGCGGTGCAGTAATTACGGATAGCGAAGAATTGTTTGAACAATTTAAGTTTATGCAAAAAAGCATGGGGGCAGTACCTAGTCCGTTTGATTGTTGGTTGACCTTAATGGGCATTAAAACCCTACCTTTACGTATGGACAAGCACTCGGAAAATGGAATGGCAGTGGCTCGTTTTTTAGAAGCACATCCAAAAATTGAAAAGGTTATTTATCCTGGTTTAAAAAGTCATCCTGGACATGAAATAGCTAAAAGACAAATGAAAGCCTTTAGTGCCATGATTTCTTTTGAGTTAAAAGGTGGACTAGATGCAGGTGCAAAATTAATGAATAGCGTAGAACTGTGTGCCTTAGCAGAAAGTTTAGGCGCAGTAGAAACCATGATAACGCATCCTGCTACGATGACACATGCTGGCGTGCCTAGGGACGAACGTATTGCTCGTGGATTGAATGACGGCCTCGTGCGCTTATCGGTAGGCATTGAACATATTGACGATATTTTAGCCGATTTAACGCAAGCCTTGGATAAGGTTTAGTGGTACTTGCGTACTCGGTAAAAATACGATTTATTTTAAAACCCCAATAGTTATTTTATGGTAGCTATTGGGGTTTTGTTTTAATTTTTTCAAGCAACATTGGCAGTTGTCCAATTACTGAAAAGACATCGACTCATCAAAATCGGCGATGCTTTGTTTTACTAGTGGGGTAAACAAATCGGCCCCTTCGCCATTAAGGTGGTCGTAGTCGTAAAAGTAGGTATCTTCTAGGGGATACTTATTGTAATCGAGTACTAACACACCTTTTTTATGGAGGGCTTTTTTTTGTTCTTCAAAATACTGTTTGTAAGGTGGCGGCACTGTGGCTAGGTATTGGTGATGAACAGGAGTAGCGACTACTACCAACTGCGTATTATTAATGTGACACAGCTTTCTAATTTCATCCAAATAGTCCATTTGTTTGGTGGCAAAATCTAGGGCTTCTTCTTTAGCAAAAAACTGCTTATTAATAACCTCTTCTAGGTTGGCTCTTTCTAACTGGTATTTGCGTTTTTCAAAACCTGTGCCTAGCAGTTTGTGTGTGGGCTTGGGGTACAGCAGCATATTGCGAATAAATACAGCTGAGTAATCTTTCCATTTTATTCTTTTATCTTTTTGTTGAATTTCTTTCCAGTCTAAATAAGGAAACACCCGACCTATTTTTTCCCTAGGTTGCCAAATTCTTTCCCAAAAATAACGGTCGTATACATTGGCTACATTGTGTAGGCCAAAACTTACAATTAAATTTTCCACTTGCAGGTCTTTATCCGAAAAAAGGTCTTTTAACTTTAAATAAATCACCTCATAACTCTCGCTCGATTCCGAAAGGTTATAGGCGCTGCCCAATAACTCTGGATTTAAGGCCGTTTGCGTATGAGAATCACCAATAATTAAATGGGTAAGCTCTTTTTGTTGAAGGCTTAGTTTTTCGTTTTGCAACCAATAATTATTGAGGCTGTAATTAAACATTAGGAGCAAAAATCCTAGCAATAAAAATAAAGTGGTTCTATTTAAGAAAGTTTTCATAATATTTATCGGTTTTTTTTATCTCGTAGAGACGTGGCACTGCCACGTCTGTACAACAATATATGTGCGGCAATACATGGAGGCGAATAATACATGAACGACGAATAATACATGAATAATAATAATGCATGAACGACCAACAATACATGACCAACAATAATACATGAACGACGAATAATACATGAATAATAATAATGCATGAACGACCAACAATACATGACCAACAATAATACATGAACGCCCAATAATACATGCCCACCAAATAATACAAGACATCAGTCTATATTAAAATTGGAAGTAAATAAATGCTTGTTCTTCGCCAAAAAAGTAGAGTATCATCCATATCATGCCTAGGTAAATGCCCCATCTAATGGGAGTAGGCAAATGATTAATAGCCAATCCGTGCCATTGTTTTCGCATCAGCCATTCCCAAGCAACAAATGCGAGTACTAAGGGTACGTATTGGTACTTGTTGATAAAGATGGGTCGGAACGAAAAATTAACAATATGCCATAGGTAATCGAAGGCGTGTGTTAGGCTGTTGGCACGGAAAAATATCCATGCTAAGAGGGTTAAGGTAAAGGTGATTAATATTTGTCGAAATTCGAGAAAGCTGGGTAGTAATTGTCCTTCGGAAACCTCTCCTAGGTGGCGGCGATTTTTGTTGGAGAGCAGGAGGGGTAAAAAATAAAGTGCATTTAAAAATCCCCAAATAATAAAGGTCCAATTAGCACCATGCCAAAAGCCACTCACTACAAAAATAATCATTACATTGCGTATCTTTTTTCCTTTGCTGCCCCTGCTTCCTCCTAGTGGTATGTACAAATAATCTCTAAACCAAGTAGATAGGGAGATGTGCCATCGTCGCCAAAATTCTGCTATATCTCTCGAAAAATAAGGATAAGCAAAGTTTCGCATAAGCTTAAAACCAAAAAGCCTAGCTGTACCAATGGCAATATCAGAATAACCCGAAAAATCGCCATAAATTTGGAAAGCAAAATAAAAGGCTCCTAGCAGCAATAAGGGCGAAGAATACTCTTGGTAATTGGAAAAAATATCGTTGGCATAAATGGCGCAAGTATCGGCAATAACCACCTTTTTAAACAGTCCCCACAAAATAAGCCGCAGGCCTTCTCTCCCATCCTCGTAACTAAATTGGCGTTGTTTGCTAAACTGTGGCAGTAGGTTGCTGGCTCGCTCAATAGGCCCGGCTACTAGTTGCGGAAAAAAGCTTACATAGGCAAAAAAACCAATAAAATCGTTGGTAGGTTGTAGCTTTTTCCGATACACATCAATGGTATAACTCAGGGTTTGAAACGTATAAAAGCTGATGCCTACGGGTAAAATAATCTTGAGAGTGGTAATGTTAGGTTTGGTTCCAAAAAAGCTAAAGGCTTGTATAAAATTATCGAGGAAAAAATTAAAGTATTTAAAAAACATTAACATTCCCAAATTAACCACTAAACTAACCAACAACAACAGCTTTCGTCGCCCTTCGGCTTCGGTTTTGTTAAGCAGTTGCCCTACAAAAAAATCTACGAAAGAGCTAAACACAATGAGCAGTAAAAACTTTTCGTCCCACCAACCATAAAAAATGTAGCTGGCTATTAGCAGTAATAGGTTTTGTACCCTCATTCGTTGCGGCCCTATTATCCAGTAAAGCGCAAATACAATGGGTAAAAATATGGCAAAATCTATGGAGTTAAATAACATAGTTCGGTTATACTAATATTAAAGGCTTCGTTTTTCCCTAGTAGCAGATAGCAAGATATGTGCTTCACCACACTTATCATCAACTACTTTTGCATTCAACAAATAGATAAAAAAGGTAGCCTATTACAAAAAACGGTCACGTAAAATCGAGCTTTTTAGTATTCAATTTTATATCACCGCTAGTAGCTTTTCTTATTAAAAAGTACGACCAGCCATTTCACCAACCTTACTTTACGATGACAAATATAATCAAATCACCTCTTTACAAGGATCTATTTGGGGGACTTATTTTAAATACTTGCTTAGATAAGAAATAAAAAATGTGCCGTTTATTTTTTTTGCGAATGGGTATTATCTCGTACTCCTTTTAAAAATATCATCGGGTTTGTTCCTCCTGTGCCTGTACTTCCTACCCCTACTTTTTTGCTGTGTGCAAGAATGTACTTCGCAACAATTTTAAGGTGCTCGTTTCTAAAAAGGAGCAACTCGTTAATAATTTCCTGATATAGTGTGGTTGCGCTATCGCATTTTTTTAAATAGTTAACAATCGTAGTATCTTTTTCGTGCAAAGCAATAAAGGCGGCATGTTTGGGTGGCATATAGGCTCGCATAGCTCGTAAAAATTGATGGGCATGTGCTTGTTCGTGTTTAATACCAAAAGCGGCATCTACCAATTGCAACAAGCTGCTTTGTGCTGCGCTGCCGCCGCTATACGAACGAATAGGATTGGTGGTAAGTCCTTCGTATTTTATTTGTTCTAGCGATCCTAGGAAGGGACGTACTCGGTGGTAAAAAATATAGGGATCGCAATGTTCGTACATTTGTAAAAGTAGTTGTCGCATTTTTACTAGGGTTTTGGCAATTTGCGTTAATGCATTGCAAAAAACTGCATCCTTTTTTTGTTGGGCAGCCCAATACGCCTGTGCAATAGCGTAAACAGCTTTTGCACCTGTTGCTTCGATGACTACGGTAAGCATAAAAAAACTGCTTTCGTCTCGGCCACCATGAAAACCTTGCTGAATAGCTATATTATTAAAACGAATAGGAGCATTTTCATTTAGTAGCCGCCAATTTTGAAGCACCAAACTAGCATGTGCTACTACGGGAGGTCGGCCTAACCGTTGCGCAACCTGCACCCAAGGTATGGCAACCGATGCTGGAATATGATTGGTAGATTGATAATTTTGCCAAACATATCCATGTGCCATACACGATAATAAAAGCATGGCTCTTTCTAGTTGGGCGGTTGTTTGTAACTGATTGGTTTTTAAGAGGGGCATTTTTGCAAGGTACGGTTGCCAAGTTTGGTTATTTAGGCGTATGGATAATGCCGCCGCCGCTTGTTCCCAAGCATCAAAAGGAGTAGGCAACTTAGCTAATGGATTGGTAGCTGGTAAAAATCCTCGTGTGGGATGGACTTGGTATTTTTGTAGCCATTGGGTTATTTTTTCAGCATAAAAAGGATTCATATTTTGGCAAAATTTACATAGTTTCATGATAAAAAAAAATAATAATAAGACTAAAACTTGCAATTTTTTATTGCAAATCGTAAATTTAGGATCTATACCTAACTGAACAAACAGTTTTGCACCTAAACTACTAACACACTCATGACCATATCTGACGACTTATTTCAACTCATTAAATCGCTCAAACAAAGCGAAAAACGGTATTTTAAAATTTATTCCTCTACACATGTAAAAGGAAAAAAGAATAATTATGTTAAATTGTTTGAAGCCATTGATAGGCAATCTGTTTACAATGAAAAAATAATTATTGTTCAGTTTAAAGGCGAGGTGTTTGTTAAACAGTTTTCGGTAACCAAAAACTACCTCTATAATTTTATTTTAAAAAGTTTGCGTTCTTATTATTCTGGTCAAGATACGGCATCTAGGATAAACAATGGCTTAGAATCGGTAAAAATATTATATGGTAAAGGCTTGTATAAAAAGTGTATTAAAATATTAAAGAAAGTAAAAAAATTAGGTCGCACTTACGAAAAATACGAACAACTGCTTAATATTTTAGATTGGGAATCGGAAATTATGCTGCGTTATTTAACGGTAGACGAATTACGAGATTATAGGGAAAAGGCGAGAAAGGAAGTACAAGATATTATAGCTATTATTCAAAATAAAAATGGGCTTCGTTTACTAGCAGATGAGGCTTATGAGTTATATAGAAATTACATGATTGCTCGTAGTGATGAGCAGTTAAAAAAGTACGAAGAAATTCTTGCCGATCCGCTTTTGGAAAGTTGCGATAAAGCACTAAGTTTTGAAGCCAAGCAATCGTTTCACAGTATTCATGCTATTTACTATACTACACAAGAAAACCATAAAGCGGCCTGCACACACAACGAAAAGCGATTAGCTTTAATAGATGAGTATGACTTTATGAAAGAGGAAGAACTTAGTAATTACATTAAAGTTTTAAACAATCTTATTCACAATTACTTGGGTCTTAAAAACTACCAATCCTTTTTAGCTATTTTAGAAAAAATGCGAAAAATTCCGGAAGAGTATCCACAATTAATTACGCATACACAAGAAGCCCTTATTTTTGAAACGACTTACGAATTAGAATTATCGTATTTATTTGAATTGAAAAAATTTGATCAAGGCTTACAAAAAGTAACAACTATTGAAGAAAAGCTAAAACAGTTTGATGATGTATTGTTATTTGAATTTAAAACCAGCATTTTATTCATTGTCAGTAAGTTTTATTTTTACTCTGGTCATTTAAATGAAGCATCAGATTGGGTGCGCCAAATTGTATTTGATGATAAGCCTAGCCCAGCCGATGACTTGCTTTGTTTTGCTAGAATTTTAAACCTATTGATACACTATGATTTGGGCAATTATGTGCATCTACAATTTGAAATAAAATCGACCAAACGCTTTTTAGCGAAGAAAAAACGCTTGTACCAAGTAGAAAGTTTGGTATTAAAATATTTGGGTAAATTGGTAACCGCCAATACCAACGAATCGCCAAGCCTAAAGCTGCATTACCTCTACGAAGAATTTCAACAAGAATTACAACAAATTATGGAACAACCTTTTGAGCATCATGCAGCCTCTTACTTAAATATGGTGCTTTGGCTACAAAGCAAAAAAGAAAACCGACCACTAAAGGAAATTATTATGGCTTCCAAACAAACACTAGGGGCGGCTTAGTGGTGAAAGGAGGTTGGATTTTTGATTCTTGAAATGCGATTTTTGATTTTTTTTCTGCTGATGCAAGTAGGGTTTTTATTTAGAATTTGAAAATTTTGCTAGGCAGACGAAGGGAACTTGGATTTTTGAAATATGATTTTTTCCTGCTGATGTGAGGACGTTTTTTTTTTGAGGGGGCAGGTAGAGAAAATTCATGAATTTTCTCTACGGATGAACCTTACAATTTTCGTTTAAAATTTAGGCTAGAAGGGGTAGAATTTAAAGTTTTGATTTACTAATTAGTCCTTCTATTTTTGTTTTCTCAATAATTCTGTTGCCCCCAAATTAAAATACAGGATCCGAACAATTAATTAAAATTTATGGTACGGTGTGCGAGAGATTTTAGGGTGTAATAACTTTTGTATTCAAACTCTTTTAAAAAATGATATACGGTGGCCATATTGTGGTAAATATCGCTTACTTCTTGATGATTGTCGCCAAGTTGTTCTTTGCGAATAATTAAAGCACGGTTATAAAAATACAACTCGGCTTCCTGATTGCCCAAATCGCCAAATACAATACCTAATTGCTCGTAGCAGTACGACACCTCCAAGTTTTCTTCTCCTAGCAACAACATGTAAGCACAAAGGGCTTTTTTAAGTAAATCAACTGCTTCGCCATGATTGCCTGTTGCATTATAGGCTTGTGCAGTTGCAAAACAAATTTCGGCTACTTTTATATTGTCCCATCCTAGCAAACTCACCTCTATATCCAAAGCCTTTTGATAATAGTTTAAAGCCTTTTCAAACGCTTGACATTCGTAATATACGCCTCCCAAGCTGTGGTAATTACGAGCTAACTTTAGCCCTTTTTCGCCAATAAGAATTAACTTTTCACCTGCTGCTTTATAATAATGAATGGCCTTAACATGATCTCCTTCTATATGAAAAATGGTTGCCATGCAATCGTAGTAATTCGCCAAACAGGACTCACTACCATTTAATTTTTTTTCAACAATTTCATAAACATCTTCTAGGTGTACCTTAGCTTCACCTAGTAAGTTTAGCCGAACATAATTACCACTAATGGCATGGTTTAGCTGTATACACTTATCAAAAAAGTGATACGCTTCGTAAATGTCTTTAGCTATTTTAAATTGTTCGATGGAGTTTACATAGTCTCCTTCTCTACTAAAATCTCGTCCTTTTTCTACGCAATATTGGGCTTTTTGTAATAGTTTAGTGCTGCTCATAACGCTTAATTTTGAGTATACTAAGTAATGGTAAAAATATAGCGGTAGTATACTGATAGAATGAGTTGAGTATGGTTATTTAGAAGCTTTTAAAACTGTTTAAGAGATAGTGTTATTATTGTTTACTTTGGTTAACAAAAAAATATTATGCACTTTTTTTTTTCACATACTAGGATATAAAAGAGCTTAACATTTGGCTCACAAAATCCGCATAAGCTATTGTTATACAGTATTTTATACAAATATACAACAGCCGCAACACAGAAAAAAATACCTTTATTTAATTTCTCACCTCCGTAATAGCTTTTTTTTGCTTAAAAACATTGTATTTTTTAATAAAAAAACAAAAATGGCATAATAATAACACCTTCATTATCAGTATAATAAGCAAAAAATAAGTCCGCAACATTATTTTCCTTATTTCTCAGCTTCAAATCACCTAAAAACTTAGTATATTTGGCTTATATTTAATAAAAAATCAATTTAAAAAAGCAATAAAATCCTATTTATATGGAAAATACGAAGTTAGCAAGCCTACTGAATAGTTTTTCTGCTACAGATTGGCGATTGTTTAAAGACTATGTATATGCCCCTTTTTTTAATAAAAGTGAAAAATTACAATTGCTTTTCGATCATATTTACCAATACCACAAACGCACCAACAGTTTTCCTAATACAAAGCTAATATGGAAAAAAATATATCGCACCGAAGCCTACAATAAGCGACGTATGGAAGCATTGCAAACCGACCTCAACAAATTAGCAGAGGGCTTTATTGCTTACCAAGATTTTAGGGAAGGCAACAAGGGACTTAATTACAAACTGCACCTACTACGTGCTGCTAGAAAACGAGAGCTAGACAAAGTATTTTCTTTAACCCAAAAAACAATTGATAAACAATTAGCTAAATTATCGTGGAAAACTCCTGATCAACTTTATTTTGAATATTTGCTACTCCTAGAGATAGATTATATGAATATGGAAAAAAGCAATACCCCTCGAAACCTTAATGGTATGATTGAAAAACTAATCGAATCTTTTGTGTTAAATTTATTATATAAATATTGCACCCTATTTAACAGAAAACGTATTATTAACCTCAAGCTATCTGTTGAGTCTGTCGATCCACTCCTAACCTATTTAAACAGTACCGATTTTAGCCACATTCCTCCTATTTTACTTTACAAAAAATTACTGCTCAGTTTACTAGAGCCACACAAAGAACCTCTTTTTAGAGCTTTTGTAGAACAAATGGATTTACTGATAGATACCCTACCAGAAGAACAACTCTATGTTTTATCTATTTTTAGATTGAATTGGTTAAGTAAAAAAATAAATGATGGATACAGCGAATATCAACAAGAAACCTTTAACTTTTATTTATTACTTTTAGAAAAGGATAGAATTTTAACGCCAGAAGGCATACTTAGGTTAGGCTCATTTAAAAATATTATAACTTCTGCTTTACGATTAGGAAAATTAGATTGGGCAGAAAAATTTATTCATCAATACAAAAACAAATTACCCGAGCACTCACAAGAAGCCTCTTATAGGTACAATATGGCTGCGATACATTTTGCTAGGGAAGAATTTAGAGCTGCCGTTGAATTAGTAAAAGAAGTAAAATTTAACTTTTTACCCTATAACCTCAACAAAGAATCATTACTCCTAAAAAGTTATTACGAATTAGGTGCTATAGAAGATATGACTAGAGTAAGCAATCGGTTTGATAAATATATTAGAAATAACAAGCAAATTTCAAAAGAAATTCAATTCCAATATCTAAACTTCATAAAATACATAAAAAAAATATCCAAAATTGAACGAGGAAACCAATTAAAAATAAATATTCTCGAAAAAGAATTACAAAAGCAAAAACAAGTTTTCCATATAGCTTGGTTTTACCAAAAACTAGCACAGAAAAAATAATTTTGCAAGCTCCCATTATTCCTTTAAACAGTATATAAAAAACACCCTACTAAGCACCTCCAATATCTAAAATATCAGGTTCTACAATACTGGAGTCTTGAACAAAAAAACAGGCCGAATTCAGATATGTTGGGTTCATCTGAAAAATAGTTTTAATTCTAAATCTATTCTAATTAACCACCCCTATTTTATTAGTAAACAACAATCAAAATTCGGCCATAATAAATAAGCCCATTTCGCATTACCCTACTAACATAACAGTATTAATAAACAGCCATGAAATAAATATCTTTTCACATATCAAAAACACACAAATTATTTAGTCAATACTCCGTTGAGTTTTTACTACTCCACGTTCATTTTTTATAAAAAAAATGAATGCCCGGTCCAGCCTCCCGGCTGGAGCGTAACGGGTTTCAAGCCTCTGGCTTGCGCCTAAAAATGCAAACTTATTTAATTGACTGTTTGGGATTTAACCGAACATCGGAATAAAAAAGCTCCTACAACTAACTAATTGAGTGTCAATAAGTATTTTTTATAAAATTCAACAGACTATTGTTAGTAGTACCATTAAATAAATAATACCAAACTAATTAGTTTCGATATGCATATGCACTGCTTATATTAATTAGAATAAAATTTAACAAAATTGAGGAGAAAAAAATGTACTGTTGAATTAAAATGGGACGACAAAAATAAGTATTATTTGTATGAAAAAATTTTTTTTATCCTAAAACTTAAAACCACCTATTCTAAATTAGTATAGTTTTACACTTTAATGGCTTATCTTAGCCTTTCATTAACATAACAGCAAAAAAAACTTGCATAAAACGAGGCTGTTCTTTCACCTAACTTATCTAATTTTAAATGGCTATTAGAGTATTTGTAACCGGTGGTACCTTTGACAAGGAATACGATATGATTAAAGGGCAACTGTATTTTAAGGATACGCACCTACCAGAAATATTTAAACTTGGCAGGTGTAAGTTAGATTTAAATATCCGTACTTTAATGATGATTGATAGCCTAGAAATGACTGAAGAAGATAGAACGGTAATTTGTTTGAACTGCCAAAAATGCGAAGAAGAACAAATTGTAATTACCCACGGAACAGATACGATGGTAAAAACTGCCGAAACAATTGCACAAGCACATATTGCTAAAACCATTGTAATTACTGGCGCAATGATTCCCTACAAGTTTGGTAGCTCCGACGGCTTTTTTAACCTAGGCAACGCCCTAGCATTTGTACAAGTATTGCCACCTGGCGTATACATAGCGATGAACGGCCGCTACTTTAACTGGAATAACGTACAAAAAAATCGCTCCACAGGTTTTTTTGAAGAAGTAAATCCCTCCTAAAACCCTTAAAAAAGTAAAAATACGTCTTTAAACATCTAATCAACTGTATAATCGTCTATTCTTCCACAAAGCAAGCCAACAAATTTTTGTATTTTTGCACGAATTTATGAAACGGCAAATATGATTCAATACGAAAAATTTGAACTAGACAATGGACTTCGAGTAGTTGTTCATGAAGATCCTACAACGCCAATGGCGGTTGTTAATGTGCTTTACGATGTAGGTGCTAGAGATGAAAATCCCGAAAAAACAGGATTTGCTCACCTCTTTGAACACCTCATGTTTGGAGGTTCGGCTAATATTCCCGACTTCGACCCGCCGCTACACCGTGCAGGCGGCGAGTGCAATGCTTTTACTAATAGCGACCTAACCAATTACTACGACATTGTGCCTGCCAATAATATTGAAACCGCTTTTTGGCTAGAGTCTGACCGTATGATGCAACTCGATTTTAGCCAAGCCTCGCTCGATGTGCAAAAAAACGTAGTTTGCGAAGAGTTTAAAGAAAACTATATTAACCAACCTTACGGAGATGTTTGGCACAAACTGCACCAATTGTGCTACCAAAAACATCCTTATCAATGGCCCGTAATTGGCAAGGAGTTGTCGCACATCGAAAATGCAAGTTTGGAGGATGTGCAACACTTTTTTTACAAACATTACCGCCCCAACAATGCCGTTTTAAGTGTAGCAGGAGGCGTAAAAACTGCCGATATAAAAACCCTTGCCCAAAAATGGTTTGGTACTATTCCTAGCGGACAACCTTATCACCGTCAACTGCCACAAGAACCACCTCAAACCCAATTTCGTTCGCTACAAGTAGAAGCCGACGTACCCTTAGATGCTATTTATATGGCTTTTAAAATGTGCAGTCGTCGTTCGCCTAATTATTACGCAACAGATATGCTAGGTGATGTTTTATCGAGTGGCGCATCGGGGCGTTTTTACCAACAACTGGTCAAACAAAAAAAGCTGTTTAACACCATTGGCGGCTACGGCTACGATTTTATGGACGAAGGTTTGTTTATTGTTAGTGGCAAACTAGCCAAAGGCGTTGATATGCAAACTGCCGAGGCTGCAATATGGGAGGAGTTAACCCATTTACAAAATACGCCTATTAGCACTGAAGAATTAGAAAAAATAAAAAATAAAGTAGAATCGTCTATCGTTTTTTCGGAGATTAGTTTACGCACCAAAGCGTTTTCTTTAGCCTACTACGAATTACTAGGCGATATTACCGAAATTAATAATGAAATTGACCGCTACCTAAACGTAAGTGCCGAAGCTATTCAGGGCATTGCTAAAAATATGTTTAACAAGGAAAAGTGTTCGGTTATTTATTATCAATCTAACCAAAAAACTCAAAACGTATCATAGCGTCTAGCAATAGCGTATTCACATGTACCTCCCATCCCATTACCAAAATTTAATTCCGTAATACTAATGATAAACACCTTGAATCGCAGTACACAACCTGCACTGCAAATCCCCCAAAGTATTCCTATTAAAACGCCTCAAAAGTTTAATTTAAGCAATGGCATTCCTGTATACCTATTTAATATGGGGCAACAAGAAATTGTAATGATTAAATTGGTTTTTAATGCTGGAAAATGGCAAGAACCTCAAAAACTAGTGGCTCGCCTAACCAATCGTATGCTAAAGGAAGGCACCCAAAAACGCAGCGCACAAAACCTAGCGGAAACCATTGAGTATTACGGAGCTAATTTGCGTACCGAATCGCAACGAAACCATGCGGAGGTAACTTTGTATACCCTTAATAAACATTTAAACAAACTGCTGCCTATTGTCAAAGAAATTCTTACGGAAGCCACTTTCCCAGCAGAAGAACTAGCAAACATAGCCACTAACAATCAGCAAAAACTCCTAGTAAGTTTGCAAAAAAATGATGTAATTGCTGGACGTTTGTACAAAGAAAAAATATACGGCAAAACACATCCTTACGGATATACCCTAGTGCCAGAACTTTACCAAAATATTAACCGCCAACAACTACAACAGTTTTACCAAACCCACTATACCGCCAACAATTGTACCCTCTATATTGCAGGAAAAATTAATGACGAGCAACTAAAAAGCGTAGAGCAACATCTAGGTACCAACGATTGGGTATCGGAACACCAAATTAGCGAACAGCAACACCCTACACATACCTACACTCCCGAAACCATTCACCTAAAAGGCCCACAATCGGCACAAGCCTCTATTATTATTGGCCGCCCCATGTTTAATAGAACGCACCCCGATTATATTCCCATGCAAATAACCAATACCCTACTAGGTGGCTTTTTTGGCTCTCGCCTAATGCGTAACATCCGAGAAGACAAAGGATATACCTATGGAGTGTATGCCAGCCTAAGCTCCTTATTAAATGGTGGCCACTTTTATATTAGTACTGATGTAAAAACAGAAGTGCGAGAAGCAGCACTAAAAGAAATATTTTGGGAAATAGAACGTTTAAAGAACGACCCTGTAGAAAAAGAAGAGCTAGACCTAGTAAAAAACTATATTATTGGCACTATGCTAGCACAACTAGATGGTACCTTTAGTTTGGCAGGATCTTTACAGGGCGTATACATGTACGGATTGGATGAGCAGTTTTATCACCAAGCCATACAAACTATCCGAAAAATGGAAGCGCAAGAAATTCAGGAAATGGCACAAAAATACCTGCAAAAAAACGACCTCACTCAAATTGTTGTTGGAGGCATCATTTAAATACTTGTATACTTGTACTGCCAAATGCTTGAATGGCTGAATTGTTGTAGGAATAAGCAAGGGCAAAAAAACGTTTCCCTACTTGAAAAAAAAACATCAATATATAAAAACTACCTACTAAAAAATAAACCCCTACAAAACCAAACTGACCACTAAAAATGAGCGCAGCGAAGCATCTAAAAACAGATGACCAGCTTCTGCTTACTAAAAACAAAAACCCTACAAAACCAAACTGACTGCTGACAGTAAGCGAAGCGAACGGTCTGACCACTGACCACTTAAAAAATAAAAAACCAAAATCAAAAATATCTTGAAATACTTAATTGCCATAATAGGAATTATCGTAAGTTTATTAAGCATTACCCCCCAAGGTGCTTATGCACAAATAAACCCTCCTACCTTGCAATGTGTAAATCTTTTACTAGATGGAAGCGTAGAAATTACGTGGCGACCTTTTACTGGTGCCACTAGCTGTGGTGCAGGTTTTACTTCTTACAATATTTACAGCGCAACTTCTGAAACGGGACCCTTTAATTTAGTAACCAATATTACAGATATAAGCCAAGGCGTACATGTTGATGCCAGCTCGATAGGTACAACAAACACCCTGTTTTACTATGTTACCTCCACCTGTAACACTATCGAATCAGCCCCTTCGGATATTGTAAATACCGATTTCCCTGTAGCTCCCGTTCTTACTTCTGTAGAAGTGCTCGACACCTCGATTGTGCAAGTTAACTGGCAGGAAAGCCTATCGCCAGAAGCACATGGATACATTATTTACCGAGCCGACGACAATGGCAGTTTCTTACCCATTGACACCCTCTTTGTAAGTGCCGATAACTATTACCAAGATACCACCGCTACTCCTAGCCTACAACCCGAATCTTATCTAATTGCAGCTTTTGATAGCTGCTCGGTAGAACCAGGACCCGACAATGGGCTAACCCATACCACCGTACATTTAACCGCTGCCAACGACTCGTGCAACAACCAAATTACCTTTAATTGGACTGGCTACGCAGGATGGGGTGCCGACCTAGAAGGATACGATATTCAAAATAGAACAACCGCCGAAATTATAGGAACGGTAGACCTTACCACCACCACATTTACCTACGATTTACCTAGCAATTTAAGTGCCGCCTGTTTTGCTATTATTGCTAAACATATTAATGGCGTAACCATCTCCTTTTCTAACGAAACCTGCATTGATGTTACCCAAGTGGAAGAACCACAATTTATGTACATCACCAATGTAAGCGTAGTAGAAACAGGCGAAGTAAGCATGGAATGGATAGCCGACTTAACAGGCATCAACACCCTAAATATTATGCAAGGAGCTACTGATTCGGCCAACCTATCATCCAATATTCCATTTCCATTGCCCGACCCGCTAGTACCTAGCATGGCTTATATCGACAACTCCATACAAACCGATAAATACCCCTACTACTATCAGCTAGAACACATTAACTCTTGCAATGGGAAAGTGTTTTCGAGCAAGGCTAAAACAATATGGTTAGCTGCACAAGACCAATTAAATTTAAACAACAGCCTTGATTGGACGGCTTTTGAAATTGATTATGGGGTGGTAAATAACTATGCCATTTACCGAGGAAATTTTGACGGTACTAACTTTACTCAAATTGCCAATATTGGTGCGAGCGAACTCAATTACTCCGACCCTATTGGCGATTTAGGATTAGCAGGTACTGGTTTTTGCTACCGCATAGAAGCCCGCTATACCCTAAGCTTACCTGATGGCAGCACTCAAAATTTAAGCAGTTTTTCTAATGTAGTGTGTGTATCACAATCGTCGCGAGTGTGGGTGCCTAATGCCTTTAAGCCAAATGGAGTCAACAATGTTTTTAAGCCTATTATCCTTTACCCTAATCCCGATGGTTACGAAATGATTATTATGAACCGTTGGGGAGAAATTGTTTTTAAAACAGGCGATCCTGAAGAAGGATGGGATGGCAGCCACAAAAATGGCAAAGCTCCACAAGGCACTTATGTGTATGTAATTCACATGAAATCGAGTACGGGCTACCAGATAGAACGAAAAGGCTCTTTGGTGTTGGTAAGGTAAATTGCCTAGTTAGCTGTTGTTTTTTTTTGGATTCATGCTGATGTAATTGTCTGAATTTGGATGGGCTGGATGTGTCGATTTTTTGGATTCATACTGATATAATTGTCTGAACTTGGATGGGCTGGATGTGTGGATTTTTTGGATTCATGCTGATGTAATTGTCTGAATTT
>JAHDBT010000103.1:15247-16612 GCA_020630215.1 Bacteroidota bacterium | reverse complement strand
AAATTTTAAATGAATTCAACAAAGTTGTCTCCTTTCTACAAAAAAAACATCCTCTTTCCACAAAAAGTTCTACTACTTTCAAACAAATCGTATCTTGCACGATAGCCGATATTTTACGAGTAAATTACTAAAAAAATGATCAAAGTCTATCAAAAAATAGCGTCACTCGAAAACGAGGGGATACGGGCTGCTGCATTGTGTACTATTGTAAACACTAAAGGTTCTACGCCTCGTAAAGCGGGCGCAAAAATGTTGGTGCTATTAGACGAACAAATTGTAGGAACGATTGGAGGTGGTAGTTTAGAGAAAAAAGTAATTGCTGATGCTTTGGAGGTAATAGCCAATAAAAAGCCGCAATTATTTAGTCATGCCCTAGTACACGATCATGGTATGTGTTGTGGAGGAAGTATTGAAATTTTTATTGAACCTATTATGGCAAGAAAAAAACTGTATATTTTTGGTGCTGGACATATTGGAAAAGCCCTCGCTAAATTTGCTCAACAATTAAACTTTAAGGTACATTTAATTGATGAACGATCAGAAATGTTTGAAGAGGAGGTATGGTTGGTAAAAGAACAGGAACGAACCGATGCGGATGGGATACAAACTCACATCAAAAATCACCGCCGCCTTTTTAAAGCCAACGAGCTTTTATTTGATGCCGACACCTTTATATGCGTTGTTACACACGACCATGCCTACGACCGAGCCATTGTAGCACATTGCGCCAAACAGCCACACGCCTACCTCGGAATGATTGGCAGCGAACGCAAAGTGCTAGTTGCCAAAAAAGCTTTTCTAGCAGGCAAACTACTCACTCAAAAAGAAATGAAACACATCGACTGGCCAATGGGCATTACCAACATTAAAGTACAAACCCCCACCGAAATCGCCATCGCCATCATTGCCAAATTAATTGATGTGAGAGCAAAAATGGATGCTGATTGATTAAATGTAAAAAAAACGAATTCCCGATCCTAAATTTCAAATCAATGCTCCTCATCGTTCGCACAAAAAAAAATTAAAACGCACATTTAAAAAATCAATAATCAAAAATCCCTTCCTAGCATCTGCATATAAAAAATGTCTGAATTTGGATGGCCGGGATTGATGGATTTTTGGATGCTAAGGTCAGCAAGAAAAAATCTCAATCGCCAGCATCAAAAAATGAAAACTCCTTACATCAGCAAGAAAATTTTTAAATTCTAAATCTTCGATTCTAAATTCTAAATGAAACACCTCCTAGCGGCAGCATCAAAAAATCAAAACTCCTTACATCAGCAGGAAAATTTTTAAATTCTAAATCTTCGATTCTAAATTCTAAATGAAACACCTCCTAGCGGCAGCATCAAAAAATCAAAACTC
>JAHDBT010000103.1:0-15147 GCA_020630215.1 Bacteroidota bacterium | reverse complement strand
ATTCTAAATTCTAAATGAAACACCTCCTAGCGGCAGCATCAAAAAATCAAAACTCACATTTCAAAAATCAAGCATCAAAAATCAATCCCCCTCTTCGTTGCTTACCTTTTTTCCATTCCTGCATTATACTAGTGAACCGAGCGAGTAATAACTAAGTAAAGCAAAATTTAATCATTTCATTTTAATTACTCAATCTTTAAAAAATTAAATCATGACAATCTCTCAATTTAAATTGGAAGCAACGGCTGCCAACAAATCAAATGCAACTTGGCTAAAAATGCTAAGTTTATTATTAATCACGCTTTGTATAAGCGCAACAAGTTTTGCAGACACTGCTTTTCAGCACACAGCAAAAACCAGCAACATCTCTTCGCACATTACCACTATCGACAATCCTGCAACCAACGGAAAACCAAATGTTATTGTAACGGTAACCGCTATTTATGGCTCGCCAGGCGTATACGTTCCCGAACCAATTGGTGTATGGTACAGCGCTGGCAAATGGAAAATTTTTCATCAAACGTTTAAGCCAATGAAACCAAATATGAAATTCAATGTATTGGTTTCTAACCCACGTACGAATACTGATTTTGTGCATACTGCAACCAGTGGTAGTATAAGCGGACATATTACCCGCACCTCCTTAACAAGTTCTAATTTAAAACTATTGGTAACGCCTAATTGGGGAACAAGCGGCCCATACAACAAACACAGCATTGGCGTATGGTACAATGGTACGGTATGGACTATTTTTAACCAAGATTTTTCTCCGATGCCAGCGAATGCAAAATTTAATATTAAAGTAGTTAGTAACAATGCTTTTATTCAGCATGGCGTAAGTAATCCAGGCAACCACATCAGTTATATTAACAACCCTTTAACCGATGGCAAGCCAAACGATTTGATTTTTGTTACCCAAAATTGGGGTACTTCTGGTCCTTATAATGCACACGAAGTAGGAGTTTGGTATTCTGCTGGCAAGTGGACGATTTTTAATCAAGACCGAGTGAAAATGCCAAGTAGGGTTATATTTAACGTATATACGACTAAGCCAACTACTAGCGGTGGCAGTTCTACCAATTGTGGAACAGAAGATTGCGTAAACTTTAATCCTAGTAATTTAAAAATTTTAAAGAAAGGAACGAACCTATATACAGTAGCAGATGGTTCGCATTACCTACAGTCGCACCCAACTTATGCGGAGGCACATCAAGCAATTTGCATTATACAATTTTATGGGATTAATCAAAAATGTTATGTCGGTCGTCCATCTAGTAATGGTAACAACTTAATGACCTATTACTTGAAAAATGGGCAAGCACCATCAGGAACTTATACCATTGCTGATGCGGATCCAGAAGATGCCCTTTATTTTAATCCAGCAACGGTTAAAGCAGAACCTACTGGCGGAGGTGCATGGCGAGTAGTAGGCAGCGGACATATTATTTTACATTTTGGTACTAACTCTTCTGGTAACCCAGAAACGCTTGCTAAAAAAGCCGCCTGTTTAATTAAAAAACATGGTTTTAAATACAACTGTTACGTAGGCAGAAACAACTCTACGCCTAACAGAAAACCATTGTTGTATTTCCGTAAATAAAGGAAATAGCAAGGGCAAAATACTAAGCGAATTGGATTTGCAAATTTTGTGACTGATTTTTGAAAGCCGAGAAACTGTAGGGGTTTCTTGGCTTTTGTGTTTAAAATACCTACTGAAAAACAATTCGAGCCCCCAAACAATTATCAGGAATCGCAAAAGCGTCTACTAACCCAAGTGCATTTTCCTTTACCTCCGCACACAATTCCAACACCTGTTTCCTTACCGCATTACTTTTAATAGGTTTTAAATAGCCGTGTTCTAAATACCAACCAATATGTTTTTCCATTTTATCTAAAGCGTATAAATCGCATAATTGAAGCAAGGTTTTTTTCAAGGTTTTATCCTCACATGCGTCAATTACCTTCATAAACTCTTCTAAAATAATGCGTTCAATAAAAGCATTGGCAGCATCTAAAAAGTGCGGTTGGCAAGCCATAAATGCTTGGTACGAATCTTTGGTCGCTTTTATTTTTTTCTGCATTCTTCTAGCAAGCGTATACACGAGTTGTTGCTCTCGGTAAGTAAAAGCATTTAAATGAAACTCGCTGTCTCGCAAATGTTCTACATCGGTGTAGCGAGTGGTAAATGGGTTCCGTTCGGTAATAATGCTTTCGGCTTGGTTGGCGATAAATTTCATCAAACCAAAAAAGTTCATGCTGCTAAAACTGTGTTTAAATTCGGTGAGCAAGCCTTTGGCTACGAGTTGCATTAATACAGTGTTGTCGCCTTCAAAAGTGGTGAAAATTTCGGTGTCGGCTTTTAGTGTGCCTAGTCGGTTTTCTGCTAGATAGCCGTTGCCACCACAAGCTTCTCGGCATTCTTGTAGGGTATGAGTTGTGTTCCAGGTTGCGTAGGCTTTTAATCCCGCTGCTAGGGTTTCAATTTCTCGTTCGTCTTTTTCGTTGCGGTTTACAAAACGGTTTAATAAATGCTCCAAAGCAAAATGGATGGCATAAGCATTGGCGAGTAAAGGCATCAATCTTTTTTGGTGCGTAGGGTAATCCATAATGCTAATTTCCTTGCCAGGTTGTGGGCCAAATTGTTTGCGTTTAAAGGCATATTTTATGGCAATGGTTAAGCCCGATTTTGCCGCACTCAATCCTGCTTTTGGTACACCTACTCGTCCGCCTACAAGTGTGCCTAGCATGGTAAAAAAGCGGCGCGATTCACTCGCAATCGGACTACTGTATTCCCCCGTTTCCGATACTTCGGCAAAACGGTTGAGGAGGTTTTCTCTAGGAATGCGTACTTGGTCAAACCAAATTCGCCCGTTGTCTACACCATTTAACCCTAGTTTTTGACCACAATCTTCAATTTTTACCCCTGGCATCGCTTCTCCATTTTTATTGCGAATGGCTACTACAAAAGCACTCACGCCATACGATTCCCCATCAATGATTAACTGTGCAAAAACCGTCGCCATTTGTCCGTGCACACCAGCATTGCCAATATAATCTTTCCTAGCAAAATAATTGGGGGTATCAATAATAAACTCCTGCGTAGCTTTATCGTAAGTAGCCGTTGTTTCAATTTCTCGCACATTAGAACCGTGGTTCGATTCCGTCATAGCAAAACAGCCAGGGAGGTCGAGCGTGCCTAATTGCGGAAGGTATTTTTGGTGGTGTTTATCCGTGCCAAGTGCTAGAACGCTGCCGCCAAATAAACCAAACTGCACACCAAATTTTATCACCATACTTAAATCGTGATAACCTAAAGTTTCAAATACCGCCAAATATTTTCCGACATCATTTTGCCCGCCACAACTTTCAGGAAAAGCCAATGCACCATATCCTTCCGCTGCCAACATTCTGCACCAATCCAATACCTGTTCTCTAAAAATAGCCGTGTTGGTTTCGTTAGTATAATTAAAGCGTGCTTGCGATAATAACTGACGCACTTCATTCTTTAAATCAAAATAATCGCCATCCAATAACTGCTGCATGGCTAGTACATTAAAACTAGCTGCTGTTTCTTTTGCAATCGTACTAGGCGCAGTTTCATGCGTAGCAGATAAGGTCGATTTATTTTCCAAAATAAAAGCCGTCGCTTCCTCACTTACAACGCCCAAAGCATTTTCTACTTCAATTAAGGCTCGTTTGGCTTCCTCGTTGGCAATGCTTACCGTTTGTCCATCATTCATATTTAAACGAGCCAACTCCAAACCTAAATCTACCAAACTTACTTTGGTAGCCTTTTCCAATTGTGGTTGGCTTTTTTGCATAATATTTAGCCATTGTCGCATCTCCCTAGCCGACGGTGGACTATCAGGATTCAGCCACGCACCCAACAAACGTTTTTCCGATTGTTTCAACCACGATTGCGATGCTACCTGCTGGTTTATAGCCGTAATTTCTTCCTCCGTCAACACCGCATCCGACCACGCTACGTATAGCATCGGTAAAAAAGTAAGTAAAGCAGGAGCCTCTTTAAATGGGGTATTTTGAATTAAATCTTGCATAATATTTTTGCTTAATGAACAGGGATTGTTGTTAATTTCTTGTTATGACGTAAATCTAGCAGGAATTATACCATAAATACTACTTTTTTTGTACTTTTATTAATCTGCCTATCAACATGAACCATATAGGGGGGAGAATTGTTCAATTGTAGCAGCATATCAATTTCTTAATTTGTTTTTTAGTGACGAATCAACAAGTCTAATAATATTCAAATTAACAAAATCCCAAAATGCAAATTCCAAAATCTCGTAGAGATGACCGACATTGTAGCCCTAGAATTCATTCTAAGGAAAATAAAAATTCAACAATCAAAAATCAAAATTCCATGATAGGTTTCCGTTTCGCAAAATACATCGCACCAATAGACAATCGCAGTCCGTTTGAAAAACTGCTAGATATGTTTTTGGAATTGCTCACACATACCTCGGGCGATGTGGAAGAGGCCCTGGATTGGCTGCGGCAGTTGGATGAAGAATATAAATTAACAACGGAAGATTATACCATTGACGATTTTATTGAAGATTTAAAACGCAACAATTACATACAACCCGACGGCAGCGGAGTAGGAGATGGGCAAGGAGAAGGCAATGGTCAAGGAATGAAAATTACCGCCAAATCAGAACAAGCAATTCGCAAGCGAGCATTAGACCAAATTTTTGGCAAACTAAAAAAAGGAAATCGAGGCGACCATCGTACTTCCTATACGGGTAATGGAGAAGAGTCTGCGGCAGAAAGACGACAATACCAATTTGGTGATTCGCTCGACCAAATAGCCATGACCGAATCCCTTCGCAATGCACAAATACAACACGGCATTAACAATTTTATGCTCACCGAAAACGACTTAGAAGTACAAGAAAGTTTTTTCAAAACCCAAACTTCTACGGTGCTAATGATTGATATTTCGCACTCCATGATTTTGTATGGGGAAGATAGAATTACGCCTGCCAAAAAAGTAGCCATGGCCTTATCAGAACTTATTACCACCAAGTACCCCAAAGATACCTTGGATGTAATTGTTTTTGGAAACGACGCTTGGCAAATAAAAATTAAAGATTTACCGTACTTAAAAGTTGGCCCCTACCACACCAATACCGTAGCAGGTTTAGAATTGGCAATGGATATTTTACGTAGAAAAAAGACCAACAACAAGCAAATTTTTATGATTACCGATGGCAAACCTACCTGCCTAAAAGAGGGCGGCCGCTACTACAAAAACAGTTGGGGCTTAGACCCAAAAATACTAAACCGCACCATGAATTTAGCTGGCCGTTGCCGTAAGCTAGGCATCCCTGTTACCACCTTTATGATTGCCAGCGACCCCTACCTGCAAAAATTTGTACGTGATTTTACCGAAGCCAATAAAGGACGTGCGTTCTTTTCTAACCTAGACAATTTAGGCGAGTTTATTTTTGAAGATTACGAGAAAAATAGACGGAAAAGGATGAGGAGATAAGGATAACGGAATTGTGACAAGTTTATCGAAGTGCTAAAAATAGTTGACGCAAGCCAGAGGTTTGAAACCCGTTATGCTCCAGCCAGGAGGCTGGAACAGGCATTATAAAAAAAGCTTTACCACCCACTTCTTTTTACGGAAGCAAGGGTAAAGCATTACAACCTACTTGTCTCTTATTATTTTAAACGATGTTTTATAACAAAACGTTTAATCTTTGGCGTTTTTTTTTCTATCGTGACGATTTTTTTACAAATGAACTTCTTTGCTTGCCTTTATACGCCTTTCCTTGAATTGTATTGTCTTTGTACAAATAGATTTTTGTCTTTTTAGAACTCTGGTTCTGCACTTGTGGAATATAGGCTTTAGCTTGTGCCATATTTGGAAAGGGACCCATAATAATCATCGTACCCATTGTAGTATGGTTTATTTTTAAATGCTCATACATTTTTTGGTAATGATGATAGGTCTCATTGTCAACATGTCGAAAAGGACCTATATAAAGTTGATAACGTGCTGCATTTTCATCTATTGCATCTGATTTGTAATTTGATACTGGTTGCACAGAACTAATTCGAGCTTTTGTTAAGCCACTGTCTTCAATTTTAGCTTTACTTGCTTCGGCTTCTTTTTCCGAATTGTAAGGACCCAAAATTAGCATTTTCCCTTTAGGGGTATTTTTAGTTTCTAAATGCTCATCAATTTGTTTCAATTCATACATGGTGCGTTTGTCTACCTGTTTTAAAGGACCTACATTTACTTTGTAGGAAACAGGAGCCAAGGTAATTTCTGATTGCGTATTTTTAGGAATTGTGCCAGTAACTACTTTTTTGGGCTTAGTAGTGCTATTGCGAACCATTTTAGATTTTTTTGCTTGCTTTTCAGCAATCATTTTATCCTTATTACTTCGCTTGTCCTTGCTAACTACTTTAGTTGGCTTTTCCTGTTTTTTAGTTTTTATTGGTTTATTTTTCTTCGTAGTTTTTTTGCTGCTAACATCCACTGTTGCTAAAACTTCCTCTTGAGCATGGGTTTGCTTTGTAACGGGTTTTGTTTTTGCAACATTTCTATTTCTTGTACTAGCACCCGCAACAGGTTCGATAGAAGGGGTAGAAGTTAACTTTTGATATTTCCACTTACTAGCAATCATTTCATCTTCGATGGCTCTAATTTCTAATCGGTTGTTAATCTCGTGCAAGTCTTCGGTACAATGCATTCCATTTAAGCATTTATTTAATAACCTCGATTCCCCATACGCTATTGCATCTATTCTGTTAGGCGATATTTGTTTGCTAACAAGGTGATTTTTAGCGGCTTCGGCTCGTCTTTGGGTTAATAAAAAGCTTTCCTTATCGGGCAATCTAGCATCGGTATGTGCGCCAATTTCAATATTAATTGCAGGGTGTAGTTTTAAGTAGGTTGCCAATCTATTTAGCTGCGCTTTGGCTACGTCGGGTAAAGTTGATTTGTTAGGTTCAAAATAAACCTTATCCATTCCAGCAACATTGTTTAAAATGGCACGCGAATCATCTTGACTAAACATGTTAACCGTACGTGCAATCATTAAGCGGTGCTGCAAATTACTAGAAGAACCTGTGCTAATTTCTGGGTCGTTTTGTGTTAAACCCTTATGGTGTTTTTGCACTTTTGCTGTAAAGCTATACATTTCTACATTGCGTTGATTTCTGTTGCTAGAAAAATAGCCACCTTCTTCTAAGTCTTCATGCATCAACATGCCAAAATCGTCGTATTGCGAATTAATTGGTGCGCCTAAGTTTTTAGGAGCTACCCAACGTCCTTCGGGGCTTTGTTTGGTTTGATAAATATCCATGCCGCCCATTCCGTTATGGCCATTAGAGGCAAAATAAAGCGTGCCATCTGCACATACAGCAGGATAAGCATCATGCCCAGACGAATTAATTTCTGGTCCTAAATTTTCGGGACGACTCCACGAGTTGCCAATTCTATGGCATACATAAATGTCTAATCCGCCATAACCATCTGCCTTATCTGATGCAAAATACAGGCGAGTATTATCTGGCGAAATTGCAGGATGTAAAACGTCAAACTGTAAAAAGTTATGCGGAAAACGTTTGCCTTCTGCTACTTCTAGTTTACCATCCATGCGAGCCGAAAAAATGCCCCAGGTAGGTAAGGTTTTACTTTTGCGAGATTTCTCTCTAGTATAGTAAATGAGGTTTTTATTAGGAACAAATGCTACGGCTCCTAAATCAAAATTTCCCGTTCCCTTTAATTTTAAACGCTGCGGTGTTTTCAAAGAATTATCAGGCATCCGTTCGGCATAATATAAATTAGTATTGCTGCCAACAGGAAAAAAACCTTCCTTTATATCTTTGCTGCGTGTTTTGCAAAATACAACACCATCTTTGTAAAACGTAGGACTAAAGATGGAGGCATTCGTATTTATATTGAGCTTTTTTGCAGTATATTGATAACTTACTTCATTGCTAGAAGTAGGGCTAACTGTTTGTGCTAAAAGAGCTTTGCAACTTATTAAAAGTATTAAAAGGGTGATGATAGTTTGTCTCATATTTTAAATGCTTTTTAGTGCTTTAGGCTTATGTGTATACAAAAGTAGGCCAAAAGCGATACACTTTTCTCTTTTCATTTTAACTATTAAGGGAAAAAGTAGTGCCACAATTATGTTAAAACAACTATTTTTACATTAGCTTGATGAAACTCCTTGAAAACTTACAACTTCCTGATTTTCCACGGGTTAGTTAACTCAAAACTTGACTACGGCAACACAAGGCTTAAATGTGCAAGCTTAAAAAAAAGTAGTAACAAAAGGTCAAATTGTATAGTTTTGTATACAGTATCTAAATTTTTTCTAATAACAAACTGGTGACATTGCTAATTATAGTAATGCGATAATTTGACAGAAAAAAAACATTACCTACTTTTTGCTTGTGCAAGCTTTTTTTAATAGTTTGTGCAAGCTTTTTTCCCGCTTATTTGCTATTTAAATAAGGACTTATTAATTGTTACATTGTAAGCAACTAAAAAAAGTCTTTAGCCGTCAAGTTTGTGTAGACCAATTCTAAGTGGTTTGTCCTAACAGATTACTAAAACCTTATCTATAAACATTTGATTGACTTGATTAGCAATAAAACTTAAAGCCTTGTGTTATCACTTATTAGTACGGCGCTATATAACATTAGGTTACATTGTTAGTCATTTTTTTTTTCAAATGATTTTTTAGACATGTTTATCGAAGCGGTTTACACTTTTGCTAAAAGCCGGGAGGCTTTGAACCCGTTTGGCTCAAGCGGGGACGCTTGACCCTGCTGCCCGGTCCAGCCTCACGGCTGGAGCGTAACGGGCATAAAGCCTCCCGGCTTAATGTCAACTATTTTTGACGTTTGGATAAACATGTCATTTTTTATTCCTAAAAACTCAATATTCATGAAACCAATTCAATTCTGTTTTTTGCTGAGTTTACTTTTGGCATTCAGTCAAATGTACGCACAACAAAAAGTAACCATTAGTGGCTATGTAGAAGATGCTGACACAGGCGAAAAACTCATAGGAGCTAATGTGTACGATGCCAAAACTTTTGCTGGCACTACTACCAATGCTTATGGCTTTTACAGCCTCACCCTTCCTAGCGACTCCATACAACTAGTTGTTTCTTTTATAGGTTTTGATACCTATGCTGAAAGTATCTTGCTTAAAGAAAACATCACCAAAAACATTGTCCTTCAATCGGATGTGCTGCTAAAGGAAGTAGAAGTAATTGCTACCGAAGCAACTCCCGAAATACAAGAACGCACCCAAATGAGTACAGTAAGCATTCCTATTAAGCAAATAAAATCGCTGCCACGTTTTTTAGGGGAGGTAGACGTGTTAAAAGCCTTGCAGTTAATGCCTGGCGTGCAATCGGGTAGCGAAGGCTCTAGTGGCTTGTATGTGCGTGGAGGAGGTCCCGACCAAAACCTCATTTTACTAGATGGCGTACCTGTTTACAACGCCTCCCACCTGTTTGGCTTTTTCTCCGTATTTAATGCCGATGCTATTAATAGCGTAGATTTAATTAAAGGCGGTTTTCCTGCTAGGTATGGCGGACGCTTATCTTCCGTAATTGATATTAGAATGAAGGAAGGCAGCATGAAAAAAATAGGAGGAGCCGTTTCTATCGGATTAATTTCTTCTAAATTTATGCTAGAAGGGCCAATTATTAAAGACAAAACTTCTTTCATCATTTCTGGTCGCCGTACCTATATTGATGTATTGGCACGTCCATTTATTAGAATGGCCAATAACCAAGACGAAGGCTACAATTCAACTTTAGGCTATTACTTTTACGATTTAAATGCTAAAATCAATCACAAGTTTTCTGATAGGGACCGCATTTATTTGAGTGCTTATGCAGGAGACGATACTTTTTATTTTAGAGAAGAAAGCGAATACGACGATCCCGGATTTGATTCGAGTTATAAAGATGATTATGATGCCAATACTGGATGGGGAAATATTACCAGCATGTTGCGTTGGAACCATGTTTTAAGCCCTAAACTATTTAGCAATGTATCCTTAACCTACAGTAATTACGATTTACACATCGACTATTCCTCCAAAAGCGAATATACTTATAACGGTATGGTGGAGAAGGAAGATTTTGGCTTTCGCTATTTTTCAGGCATTGAAGATTGGGGAGCAAAAATTGATTTTGACTTTATGCCTTCCCCAGCACATTATATTAAGTTTGGTGTAGGAGCAACACATCACCAATTTAAGCCAGGAGCTTTACAATACGAAGCCAACTTTGGCGACGACGACGACGAAAATATTGATACCCTTTTAAACGAATCGTTTGTAAATGCAGTAGAATATGTAGCGTATGTAGAAGACGATTTTAAAATGACCAACCGTTTAAAAGCCAATTTAGGTTTGCACTATTCTTCCTTTGCTGTAGACGATACGATGTTTCACAGCTTACAACCCCGTATTTCTGCCCGTTATTTATTAAACAATCGTTGGTCTTTAAAAGCCTCCTTTGCTATGATGACGCAGTATATACACTTGCTCTCTAATAGTAGTGCCATTGATTTGCCTACCGATTTATGGGTGCCTGCTACCAAAAAAGTAGTTCCACAAAACTCTATGCAAGTAGCTTTAGGTGCTGCCCATACCTTTAAAAACAATTTTGAAGTAAGTATAGAAAGCTACTATAAAACCATGAAAAACCTAATTGCCTATAAAGATGGCGGAAGTTATTTTGGCGGAGGAATTGGTTCTGACACCGATTGGCAAGACCAAGTAGAATCGGGCGATGGCGAATCGTATGGGGTGGAGTTTTTAGTGCAGAAGAAAAAAGGAAATACCACAGGATGGATAGGCTATACCTTATCCTGGTCGAACCGACAATTTGAAGAGATTAACTTTGGCAAACAATTTCCTTATAAATACGACCGCCGCCACGATATTGCGATTGCCGTAATGCATAAATTTGGCGAACGATTTGAACTGTCGGGAAGTTGGGTTTTTGGAACAGGAAATGCTGTAACCCTAGCATTGGCCAATTACCCCAAAGCAGCTATGCCTGACGTAGATATAAGAAATTTAGTTAATGGTTATGGTAACAATGCCTTTGGTTATGGAGCCAATCAATTTTTCGATAATCGAAATGGCTACCGAATGCCAAGCTATCACCGCCTAGATATTGGCGCAAGTTTTATTAAACAGAAAAAAACAGGTGAACGTAGATGGAATGTTGGCTTTTACAATTTATACAGCCGTAAAAATCCATTTTTTATGTTTGTTGATACCCAGTACGACCCAGCAAGTGGCGAACAAGAACGGAAATATAAATTGGTTAGCCTAATTCCAATTTTACCATCAGTTTCGTGGCAACGTACTTTTTAAATTGTTATCTGTCTTGAAATGAAATTTTGTTCACCTAAACTTTTTTTAAAAAAATAAACATGAAAAATATTCTTTTTTCTTTTACTATACTATTACTTATTTTGTTTTTTACTAGCTCTTGCGAAGATACATTTACTACAACCGTAGACGTGGATTTACCAGAAACAGAGAATCGCATTGTTTTAAATTGCATTTACAACGATACCACCAATTTTAGAGTTTTTGTTTACCGCAGCCAAGATGTTTTGCAGGATGTAGAAGATTTTGAAACCATAGACGATGCCATTGTGCAACTTTACGGAGATGGCGCTTTAATGGAAACATTAAATAAGTTTATCTCAATTGATACTGTTTACGATAATTTTGGTAATCAAGTTGCTAAAGAAACAACCTATTATGCCTCTAATACCATTGCACAACAAGGTATGGTATACACCCTAAAAGCATCAGCAGAAGGATTTGAAGATGTGGAAGCGGTTTCTACGATTCCAACTAATATAGAAATTAATAATTCTTCTGTAGAAATTATTCAAGAATTTCCTGATGGCTGGGAGCCAGGCTATAGTACTTATCGTTTAAGTATTGATTTTGATGACCCTGCTAATAAGGAAGATTATTATTTTATAGATCTTAGCTTTACCAGAACAATAGATAAAGAAGGAATTGCCATTTATTTAGAAGAAATAATTGCTCAAAGCCCTAACGGAGAATTACCCGATAGCCTAATATGGATGCCAGATTTTTTAGAATATGTAAATGCTTATGAGAGCAATAATGTTTGCTTCGTTTCTTCCGATCCCAGTTTACAAGAAGCTTCTCAATTTGATGAAGTAGAAATTGGAGGAGAAGCGGTCGCTTACTTTTGTGATTTTACCATTTTTTCAGATAACTTATTTGATGGAGAAAATAAAAAAATAAGCTTAGAAACAGAGGAATCATTCGGCAGTTACTTTGGTGTAGATTTCTTAAATGATTTTGTCTCTACAGCAATACAACTTAAATATGGAACTGTTAGCCGAGATTTTGCCCTTTACCAAAAATCAGCACTTTTCCAAAGCTACAACGAGGGCAACTTTTTTGCCGAACCTATACAAGTATACACCAACGTAGAAAATGGTTTCGGCATTTTTGCTGGTTATAGTTTTAATACCCTAGATATAGCAGTAGAATAGGATTGGATTTTTTTATTCTACTACCATTATCGACATGTTTATCCAATAAGGAAAAGTACTTGACACTTTACAGCGGTGTAGCGAAGCAGAACCGTCTATATACCAAGTACCCTCTACTATCTACCAAAAAAAAATGCCAACCGTTTAGATAAACATGTCCCATTATCCTATCTTTACCATTCGTTATTTAATAATAAATTAAAACAAATAAATATTATGGGTATGAAATATCGCTATTTAGGAAGTTCGGGTTTACAAGTTAGTACTTTGTCGTTTGGTTCGTGGGTAACCTTTGGCAGCCAAATTGAAGACAATACCTCCGAAAAATTAATGAAAACCGCTTACGATGCAGGCGTTAATTTTTTCGACAATGCCGAAGCTTATGCAGGCGGACAGTCGGAAATTGTAATGGGCAACATCCTCAAAAAAATGGAGTGGGATAGAAGCACCTTCGTCGTATCAAGTAAAGTTTATTGGGGCGGGCAATTACCCAACCAAAAAGGACTGAGCCGCAAGCACATTTACGAAGCCTGCCATGCCGCCCTTAAACGTCTACAAGTAGCGTACCTCGACCTTTACTTTTGCCACCGCCCAGATAGAAATGTGCCCATGGAAGAAATTGTTTGGACGATGAACCACCTAATACAACAAGGTAAAATCTTTTATTGGGGAACCTCTGAGTGGAGCGCACAAGCTATTACCGAAGCACACGCCGTAGCTGCTCGTTACAACTTAATTGGCCCAACTATGGAGCAACCACAATACAACATGATTCATAGAGAACGATTTGAAGTAGAATATGCACCACTGTATAAAAAATATGGAATGGGTACAACTATTTGGTCGCCTTTAGCATCGGGCTTATTAACAGGCAAATACAACAACGGTATGCCCGAAGAAGATACTCGTATGAAAAAGGATAGTTTAGCATGGATGCGAGAAAAATTACTAGTAGAAGAAAACCTAGACAAAGTACGTAAGCTTACGGCTTTTGCCAAAGACGAACTAGGAATAACAATGCCAGCATTAGCATTAGCATGGTGTGTTAAAAATGAAAATGTAAGCACAGTAATTTTAGGCGCAACCAAAGTGCATCAACTAGAAGAAAACTTAACCGCCCTAGATGCCGCCGAAAAATTAACGCCCGATGTGATGGAGAAAATTGAAGGGATACTGGCCAATAAACCAGCAATGCCAATGTTTTAACCGAAGTATAAAAAACAAAAAAAAGCCAGTAGCGGATTGCTATTGGCTTTTTTTATTGTTTTTTTGTTCCTGTTAAGGTGCTAATTTAACGTGAACTAGCGATTAGTTTAACTGGAAACGTTGTGTGACCTCTCTGAGGTCAATAGCTGCATAATTATATTAATTGACTAACATACTGTGACCTCGCTGAGGTCTTTAGCGATTAAAACTGACCTCAGCGAGGTCACAGTATGTTAGGAAACAAGGAATTTATCGCCTCGACCTCAGCGAGGTCGCACCATTAATGGTTCTCCATCTTAATCTCTAGTTCACGTTAATTTAAGCCAGCATTAATTATTTAACCAAGCCTTAAAAGCCATCACCCTATCCCTCGCTACAATTATTTCTGCTTTTGATTTGGGAGTTAAATCTAATTTTAAACGACTGTTAAAATAGCTGTGTATTTTATGGATGGCATTAATGGAAATAATAAATTTTCGGTTAATTCTAAAAAAGGAAGTTGGATTTAATTGGCTTTCCAAAGCGTCTAATTTATCATCTATTAAATAATTTTTTTGTTGGTGTGTCATTAAATAAGTTGCGCCACCTTCCGAATAAAAATAGGCTACCTTATCAATGGTTAGGTATTTATATTGTTCGCCAATTTTAATTAAAAAGCGTTCTTTAAATGTTTGTTGTTGTTGTGCATTTTGAAAACTCTGTAGCAAGGCATTTAAATCAATTGGCGACTTGTTTTCTAATTGTAAAAATTTATTCCAAGCGGCATTTAATTCTTTGGGGTCGATGGGTTTTAATAGGTAATCAATACTATTTACTTTAAAAGCTTTAATGGCGTATTGATCGTAGGCGGTGGTAAAAATAACGGGAGTTGTTACTTTTACTTTATCAAAAATACTAAAACTCAATCCATCTGCTAATTGTATATCCATAAAAATTAAATCAGGACTATCAAAGGTTTGTAACCAAATTACAGCATCTTCTACACTATCAATCTGCCCCAAAATTTTAATATTTGTTGCTAGTGATTGTACGAGTTTAACCAACCTTTTTGCAGCAGGTTTTTCGTCCTCAATAATTAATATTTTTTTATTGGTAGTCATTTTTATTGTTGATTTACGAGATGTTTATACTCAAATGCGTTTGGTTTTCCGATTTTTGCTAAATGGCTAAATGGCTAAATGGCTAAACTGCTAGAATTGTTAAATTGTTTTTTCATGCTGACGATTTTTAATTGCTGTCCATTAATAATAAAATATTAATATCAAATTTGGTCTTTATTATTTTAATATCAGGCAAAAAGAAACTGAAAACCACTTGCATTTGAGTATATACTCAACCACATTGGGTTTTGTGCAAATAGTTATTTATGTA
>JAHDBT010000727.1 GCA_020630215.1 Bacteroidota bacterium | reverse complement strand
TAAATCTTTATCGCTGTATCTTACTTGTTTTCCTTCCATAATTCAATAAAATTAAAATAGGGTTAAGAAATATTAACGAGCCGAACGAACCAATAAAAATTCGTGAACCGACCGTATAGCCAACATTCCTAAAAAATATAACCACAGGCTTGCTGTATGTTATTTATGCCCCAATAAACAACACCTGTTGTTTGTTTTGGGAGAGGTTATTCTTTATACACGATAACTTGTTTATTCTTGGACATAGACATTTCTGCATTGCTGCACTGTACTAAAGTATCCCTATTTTTTATGCTCAAATAAATAAACCTCTAAAATACCTAAAGCAAATACTGTTATGCTTTGCAAAATTTGCTTGTTAATAAACATTCAAAATTGTTTAATTACGAATGCTTATGTTGAAAAAACTTTAACTTTGCTATATTATTGTACTACTGACCCAAAATAATAACACAAGTCACTAAAATAGTGTTGTGTTGCTATTTGGCAAGCACTATTGCACTTTATTTACGATGCATTAGCAATATTGATTTACGTACTTATTTGATAATGGTTACAAAACATGCTTATCGACTTAATAAATACGCTTTAAATGCATCATAATCGACCTCCATTTGAAGGGCTTCTTTTTTACGTTCCATCAGCTTGGCTAAGTTACTAGGGATGTCTACCTTAATATCGAGTGCAGGTTCTACAATATCTAAAAACTTAGCAGGATGTGCAGTGCCTAAAAAGATGCCATGTGCTTTGCTGTTAGGATGTGCGGCAAAATAATCGCGCATTCCTAAAAAACCTACGGCGGTGTGTGGACACATTACGTAGTTGTATGTTTTATAGACTTCCTTAATGGCTGCTACGGTTGCATCATCATTGTAAGCGGCTGCCCACATATCTTTGCGTACAGCTGTTACATCGTTTTTATACAAATCCATAATGCGACGGAAATTACTAGGATTACCTACATCCATTGCATTAGAAAACGTTGCTACCGATGGACGTGCATGGTACTCGCCAGATTTATAGTAGGCGGTAAACACATCGTTGTTATTATTGGCAGCTACAAAACGTTCGATGGGCATTCCCATACGTTTGGCTAGTAAACCTGCGGTAATGTTTCCGAAGTTGCCACTAGGCACACAAAACACAACTTGCTCTTTGCCTTGCCGCTTGGCTTGTGCATAGGCGTTTACATAGTAGAAAGCTTGCGGCACTAAACGTGCCAGATTAATGGAATTAGCCGAAGATATACGCATTTTACTACGCAAGCTTTGGTCTAAGAAGGCTTTTTTAACCAAATCCTGACAATCATCGAATACACCGCTTACTTCTAGGGCGGTAATGTTACTGCCTAATGTGGTGAGTTGTTTTTCCTGTAGTTCACTAATTTTTCCACTTGGGTACAAAATTATCACCTCAATTCCTGGCGTGTCTAAAAAACCTTGTGCTACTGCCCCGCCTGTATCGCCCGATGTGGCTACTAGGATGTAAAGCGTATTATCAGCCTTTTGTTGCACAAAATGCCCCATGATGCGGGCCATAAATCGCGCGCCAAAATCTTTAAAGGCTAAAGAGGGACCATGAAACAACTCTAGGCAACTCATATTGTTGGTAACGGGTACTAGCGGTGCTTCAAAGTTGATGGCATCATATACAATGGTTTTTAGCGCATCGTCTTCGATAGTACCGTTTAAAATACATTTGGCTACCTGATACGACATTTCGGGAAAAGATAAGTCCTGTACGCTTTCCCAAAAGGATGGCGGTAAACTATTAATTTCTTCGGGCATGTAGAGTCCATTGTCTTCGGGTAAACCTTGCATAACTGCTTGTTCTAAGCTAGTTGGTGCTACTTGATGGTTTGTACTATAATATTTCATTGTTTTTATTGCTTGCATGATGGATTATTTTAGTAGGCGCAAATATAAGTGGAAAAGAGTTAGGATTTAAATTTTTTTTCGTAGTCAGTTTTCAGTAGTGGTCAGTAGTCAGACCGTTCGCTTCGCTCACTGTCAGCAGTCAGTTTATATGCTGGCGATTGTTCCCACTAAGTTGCACGGAGTTTTGCACAGGGTTTCACGGAGTTTTTGGGGCTGTGCTGTCTCCTTTTGTTAATATTGTTGGCTATTGTAAACTTGGGGATACTTATACTAGACCACATTGGGTTTGGTGTATTTCCATATTTATTACAGTTCTTATTGGAGGTGTTATCTTTTTTGCTACAAGCCAAGAGGCTTTAAACCCGTATGGCTCAAGCGGGGACGCTTGACCCTGCGTTCCTTTTTTGTAAAAAAAAGAACGCCCGGTTCAGCCTCACGGCTGGAGCGTAACGGGCTTCAAGCGTCTCGCTTGATGTAAATGTCAACAATTGTTTGCACAAAACCCGATGTGGTTGAGTATAACTCGTTTTTTTTTGATTTTAAAATCAAAAATCCCCTTGCATCAGCATATAAAAATTTTAAATTCTAAATCTTCGCTCTTAAATTTTAAATGAATCCCCTCCTAGCGTCAGCAGGAAAATGTCCGTCCCTGATATAGGTTGACCGCTTTTGGTTAAAAAATAAGCGGTTAATAAAGTATAAAAGTACTTACAATAGTCTGTTGAATTTTATAAAAAATACTTATTGACACTCAATTAGT
>JAHDBT010000102.1 GCA_020630215.1 Bacteroidota bacterium | reverse complement strand
ATAAATTAAATTGGTGGAGGTTATTTTTTCTCATTCACTAATCAACTATTTACAAAATGAGTATAGCAATTAGTCTTTATACTTTATACAAAAGTACTTTCTACTTGTTGTGAGTGATAACACTTTACTTAAGTAAGAAACAATAACACCAGAAGCAATTCCCCCAAACAAGGCTGTTAATGTGTAATGCATTAGCAGCTTTTTTTATTTAGAAACTATTTCTAGCGGATACAGTTAATAATTTTTGTCTTGTTTAACTATCTGAATGTTAAGTGAAAAAAGGGCATCCTTGTGTAAGGAAGCTAAGGAAAAAGCGGCTTTTTAACTGATAAATACCAATTATTGTCTTTGCGCTACTAGCTGTTTTTATCGAAATTTGTAAGGTATTCAAAAAGGAAATCCTCTTAGCCTACAATCAAAATTCTATTTAAATGAATGGTTTAATCTAATTTGCGATAGTGTGTTTTCAGAGAAAGAGAGAGGTAGCAATTTTGTTGCCTCTTTCTCCTTTAAATAAATTTGTTCAAAATAAAACAGGTAAAATATATTTTTTAAAAGGAAATTAATAGCCAATAACATGATTTCTTTTATCGGAAAAAATATAGGAGAATTTAAAAATGTTATTGCTTACTTATTTGATAAACAGCCGTTTATAATGGCTTTAATAAACGGGTGTTTTTGTAATGCTTGCATTAAGCTTTGGTAAACGCTTTTAAATGTTCTTTAATATTTTAACACAATTTACTAACTTTAAGACACCATAACCATAATTATAAAAATGAGTGTTCAAGCAAACTGAATGCGCTTATAATATCATTATTTCTCAAACCTATCTCAATTATGAATACAAACATAAAACGATCAACTAATCCTTTTATCCTAAGAGTACTAATGGCACTAGGAGCTATTATGGCCTTTAGCACTTTAGCAACTATTGGATTAAAAGCCGAAAACAATACCTCAAATTCGCAATTAAAGTATCTCGAAAACCAAGGGCAATGGCACAACAATGTATTATACCGAAGCGAAGTGCCAGGGCAATACACCTTTTTAGAAGCCGATGGATTTAAGTTTTTATTTTACGATGTACAACAATTCGAGGCAAGTACGCATCAACATTGCAAAGATGCCAAACATACAAGCTGTTCGCAGGAAGCAGCAAGCCCTTTAGTAGATTGTCATGCGATTAAGTTAAGCTTCCAAAATGCCAATCCATTAACCGCCGCCGCTTTAATCGTAGAAGACCAACTGACCGAACGCTACAACTATTTCCTAGGAAACGATCCTGCAAAATGGGCAAGTAATATCCATCCAGTACGCAGCGTTATTTACCCTAATATTTACGAAGGCGTTGATTTAAAAGCCTACAGCCAAGGTCATAATTTTAAGTACGATTTAATTGTACAACCCAACCAAGCCAATCTTAACGATATTGCCATTGCTTATACTGGGCAAAGCGATATTTGTATGATTGACGGCGAATTATTTTTAACCACCTCTGTTACCGAAGCCATCTCTTTAAAACCTTATACCTATCAAATTATTAATGGCGAAACTGTAGAAGTGCCAAGCCAATATGTACTAGATGGGACCGTATTGCGCTACCATTTTCCACAAGGATTTAATGAAAATTATGAACTCATTATCGACCCCGTATTAGTAGGTAGTACCTATGCTGGTACAACGGGAAGTGTTTACGGACACTCTGCTACCTATGGACAAAACGACGAGATATTTGGTGCTGGGCGTAGTTTTGATAGCCAGTATCCAGTAACAACAGGAGCTTTTCAAACTAATTTTGGAGGAGTGGCAGATGTATGTATTAGTAAATTTAGCGAAGATGCATCGGCACTAATTTATGCCACTTATATAGGTGGTGGGGGCACCGATTTAGCCGCCAATTTAATTACCAATAGCAACAATGAGTTAATCCTACTTTGTGGTACAACATCTTTTGATTATCCAACCTCTAGCGATGCCTTAGATACTACACTAGGTGGCGATGCGGATATGGGCATTACCGTTTTAAGTGAAGATGGCAGCAGCATAATTGGTTCTACCTACCTAGGCGGAAGCGGCGATGAAGGGCAAGGAAGTTTTAGCTTAGTTACCAGCAGTTACTATGGCAGTGATGGTACTGGTTTACGAGGAGAACTAATGATAGACGATAGTGATAATGTATATGTAGCCAGCTATACCACCTCTAACGATTTTCCAGTAAGTACCGATGCCCTACAAACCATTTATCAAGGTGGATATGATGGCGTAATTGCTAAACTAAACACCAACCTTTCTAATATAGAATGGGCAACTTTTTTAGGCGGCTCAGAGGATGATTTAGCTCTAGGATTACGAATAGATGGAAACAATGATGTGTATGTAGTAGGCGGAACAGCAAGTATCGACTTTCCCACAACTTCTACTACAATACAGCCAGGATATGCAGGAGGGCTAAACGATGGCTATATTTGTAAAATTGGAGAGAATGGCAGCAGCCTTATGTACAGTACTTTTATGGGTACAAGTGGCGATGATAGTACGTACTTTATTGATTTAGATGCCGAAGGGCGAGTAAATGTATATGGCATTACCGATAATGGAAGTGAGTTCCCTATATCAAGTGGTGTATACGAAAATCCTGGCGGCTTTATTATGTTAGCCGCTTTAGATGAAACATTAAGCACCTATGAGTTTTCTACTATTTTAGGCGGAACACCATCAGAGACTGGGTTACAATTTTCTCCAACCGCTTTTACTGTTGATTATTGTGGAAACATTTATGCTGGTGGCTTTACATCTATAGTAGATATGTCTACAACTCCCGACGCTTGGGCCGTAACAGCTCCTGATGGTGCTATTGGTGGTTCTGGAGATTTTTATTTTATTGTTTTAGACCCCAATGCCGAAGATATTAACTATGGTACGTATTTTGGAAATAGCGACTGGGAACATGTAGATGGAGGTACTTGCCGATATAGTAAAAAAGGAGTCGTGTATCAGGCGGTATGTACAAATTCTAATTCCTTCCCTATAACAGCGGGTGCTTACGCTGGTGATGCGGCAAGCGGTTGGGATTTAGCCGTTTTTAAATTCGATTTTGAGCAAGCACTAGGGGTAGAAGCCATAGCAGTACCAACACCCGCTATTGAAGGTTGTGTGCCTTTAACGGTCGATTTTGCCAACAATAGTTTACAAGCCGTTAGTTACGAATGGTTACTAGATGCTGGCGCATTATCTACAGACGAAGAGATAAGCTATACCTTTGACGAAGCAGGTGTTTATGAGGTAAGCCTTATTGCCGCTAATCCCGAAAGTTGTAATGGAGCCGATACAACCACCATTACCATTGTTGCACAAGGCGAGTCCCTTTTACAAGCCAATTTTGATTATATACTCCCTGCCGACTGCGACGAATTATTGGTTGATTTTGTAACCGAATACGAAATTGAAGGCTTAACCTATACATGGGATTTTGGCGATGAAAATACTTCCGAAGAAGCCAACCCTACACACATTTATGCCAACTCAGGTACTTACGAAGTAAGCCTTACCATTGATTTGCCTAGCAGCGATTGTGCCGAACCTAGTACCATTGTTAACGACTTTACCATTGAGTTAGGCGAAGGAATATCGCTTATTGATTTAGGCGAAGACCTGGTAATATGCGATGGCGATGAGGTGAGCTTAGATGCAACTATTCCTGAAGAGGTAAGTTATTTATGGTCGGATGGAAGCGAAAATGCAACGCTTGTTGTAGATGCCGAAGGTACTTATATGGTAACGGCAGTAAACAATTGTGGCGAAGTTACCGACGAAATTACCGTAAGCCTAATTCCTAGCATTAGCGTAGACCTAGGCGAAGACCAAATAATATGCGATGGCAACGAAATTATGCTAGATGCTGCAACCGATGGAGCAACCAGTTATTTATGGTCGGATGGCAGCACGGAAGCACAAATCAATCCGAGTACATCAGGTACCTACAGCGTAGAGGTAACTGGCGAGTGTGGAACCGTAAGCGATGAAGTAGTCGTAAGCCTAATTCCTAGCATTAGCGTAGACCTAGGCGAAGACCAAATAATATGCGATGGCAACGAAATTATGCTAGATGCTGCAACCGATGGAGCAACCAGTTATTTATGGTCGGATGGCAGCACGGAAGCACAAATCAATCTGAGTACATCAGGTACCTACAGCGTGGAAGTTACTAGCGAATGTGGAACCGTAAGCGATGAAGTAGTAGTAAGTTTGGTGCCTAGCATTAGTGTAGATATTGGTCCCGACCAATTAATATGTGAAGGCGAATTGGTAAGCTTAAATGCTACAACCGATGGCGCAGTAAGTTACCTCTGGCAAAACGGCAGCACCGAATCAACCTTTGCTACTACAAACGCAGGTACCTACAGCGTAGAAGTAAGCAGCGAATGTGGAACCGTTACCGACCAACTAGTGGTACAAGTTATTAACGAAGTCAATGTAGATTTAGGCGGCGACCAAACCCTATGTTTAGGCGAAACCAACCTCCTAGATGCTACCGACCCGAATGCAACCAGCTACCTATGGTCTAACGGCAGTACTGCACCTACGCTTAATATTACCCAAGCAGGCATTTACTCTGTACAAATTAGCAACGAGTGCAGCACCGATACCGACGAGGTATGCGTATTACTAGAAAGTTGCAACGATATTTGTACCGCTATGCAAGTAAACCATATCGTAACCTGCGATGAGATAACAGAAACATATATCATGTACACTTCGGTAGCAGGCGGACTACCTCCTTACACCTACAATGGAAATGTGAGCACCGCACTAATGGCCGATAATGAAGTGATGACTTACGGACCTTTTTCTTTTGCTGATACTTATCAGTTTACTGTAGTAGATGCCAATGGCTGTGTAAAAAGCGTAATTGGTAAACCTGATTGCTTAACAACACCTGTAGAGTTGATTAGCTACACGGGCAAAGCCCTACCAAAAGGCAACCTCCTAACTTGGTCGGTAGCCTCCGAAATCAACAACGCCTACTACCGCCTAGAAAAATCGAGCGATGGTATAAACTATAAAGAACTTACTAAAATAGCAGGGGCAGGCACAACTGCTACTAGCCAACAATACCAATTTATAGATGAAAATAGGAGTACAGGAATCAGCTACTACCGCTTACACCAAGTAGATGTAGATGGTACGAGTAAGGACTTAGGCGTAGTAAAAATTGCAAGAGATGGCACTCGTAATTTAAGCATCCAAAGCTTGCAACCTGTGCCAGCACACAATCAAGTTTATCTATCATTTACTAGCAATACCGCCCACGCAGTACAAATAAGCATTTACGATGTTACAGGCAGGGTAGTACTACAACAAAGCCAACAACCAGAACTAGGCAACAACGAAATTTTACTAGATATTAGCACGATTGCTAGTGGCATGTATACCGTATTGTTAAGCAATGGCACGGAAAGTGTGGGAGAGAAATTGGTGAAGTATTAGGACTGAAATTTTAAAATTCCGTAGGAATGACCGACCAGTAGCCCTAGATTTTAATCTAGGGTGAAATATTAGGAATAAGAAGATTTAATTTTCGAAGAATTAGGAATTTAGAAGGGGCAACACTGTAATGGGGTTGGCCCTTTTTTTATAAAATAGCGTGCTACTATTCAGCAATGAGTAGGAAGTGCTTTAGTATAAGGACTGCTCGCTACATAACGTGAACTAGAGATTAGCTTAATTGTAAACGTTGTGTGACCTCGCTGAGGTCAATAGGTGTTTTATCGTATTTATTGGCTAACATACTGTGACCTCTCTGAGGTCTTTAGCGATTAAAACTGACCTCAGAGAGGTCATAGTATGTTAGGAAACAACAGATTTATCGTCTCGACCTCAGCGAGGTCGCACAATTAGTGGTTCACCATGTTCATCTCTAGTTCACGCTACATAGGTTGTGTAGGTAATTGATTAGCCTACACTAAAAAAATGATGAATAAATAGCGGAATTAAAGCCGTCTTTTTACCTAAAGCGAAGTGTACTTTCTACCTATTACTATTTAAAGCGTTACTAAAACAAAACAAAACCTTCTAAAATAATGTTTATAAATCGTAAATTTGCCCCACTTTAAATAAAGCACACCAACTCACCTAATTTTAATCTAAAACAGCACAACCTTGTACAACAATAACGTATTAGGAAATCAAAGCTTTATGCAAAGGCATATTGGACCGAGTGATGCAGAAACGCAAGCAATGCTAAGAGCATTAGGCTTAAACAGCATCACCGAATTAATCGAACAAACTATTCCTACATCTATTCGATTAAAAAAGGAATTAAAATTGCCGCCTGCTATTTCGGAATATGCATTACTGCAAGACATTCAGAAAATTGCCAATAAAAACCAATTGTGGAAATCGTATATTGGGATGGGGTATTATGGTACTATTACGCCTACCGTTATTCAACGAAATATTTTTGAGAATCCCTCTTGGTACACACAATACACCCCTTATCAAGCAGAAATAGCACAAGGACGACTCGAAGCCTTGCTCAATTTTCAAACGGTGGTGAGCGACTTAACCGCCATGGAACTTGCCAACGCTTCCTTGCTAGATGAAGGAACTGCTGTTGCCGAAGCTATGCAAATGGCTGCCCGAGTATACCATAAAAAAAATCGGAAAAAACCTGCCAACACTATTTTAGTAGCCAACACTTGTTTGCCTACTAGCATAGCCGTATTACAAACCCGCGCCGAACCACTAGGAATTGAGGTAAAAGTAATGCCCCCTAATGAGTTTAAATGGGTAGACACAGACGCAGAACGGGTGTTTGCTTGCGTACTACAATACCCCGCACAAGATGGTGCAGTTCACGATTACGAAGCCATTGCTACACAGGCACATCAACACAATGCCCTAGTAATTGTAGCCGCCGATTTACTAAGCCTATGCCTACTAAAACCTCCCGGCAAATGGGGCGCCGATATTGTTGTGGGGAATACCCAACGCTTAGGCGTGCCTATGGGATATGGTGGCCCTCATGCCGCCTACTTTGCTACACACGAAGCATATGCCCGACAAATTCCAGGAAGGGTAATTGGTGTATCAGTAGATAAGCATGGACATGCCGCTTACCGAATGGCCCTGCAAACAAGAGAACAACATATTCGTAGAGATAAAGCAACCTCTAATATCTGTACTGCCCAAGCTCTTTTAGCAATCATGGCAGGTATGTATGCCGTATATCATGGACAGGATGGACTAAGGAATATGGCTAAAAATGTCCACCACTTAACCGTTGTTTTAGCAGCGCAATTAACCGCTTTAGGCTACCAGCAAAACAATACTCACTTTTTTGATACGCTACTAATAGACCTTCGCAAACATACCGATACTTCTGGTTTGCGAGTAAGGCGTGTGGCAGAGTTGGAAGAGGTAAATTTTCGTTATTTCGACAACTCCGACTTAATTGGCATTTCGCTAGATGAAACTTGTACCATGGCAGATGTGCAGCGTATTGTACAAATTTTTGCCGATGCCATTGATGCGCCTCCTATAGAGGAGCTTAATGTGCAACCAGTAAAGGAAACCTATTTGCCCCCCAAATTGCTACGCATTAGTCCTTTTTTAACACATGAGGTATTTGTTACCCACCGTTCGGAAACGCAATTATTGCGCTATATGAAAAAACTCGAAGGACGAGATTTATCCCTAGCACAATCTATGATTCCGCTAGGATCGTGTACCATGAAACTAAATGCAACTACGCAACTAATACCCGTTGGTTATCCGCAATTTAGCCAATTACATCCTTTTGTGCCTGTTGAACAAGCAGCAGGTTATCAGCAAATTTTTAAAGAATTTGAAGCCAGTTTAAATGAAATAACAGGTTTTGATGCTTGCTCTTTACAACCAAATTCGGGCGCACAAGGCGAGTATACGGGGCTAATGGTTATTAGAGCATTCCATGTCCACCGTGGGGATGGACATCGCAATATTACCTTGATTCCTTCTTCTGCACATGGTACTAATCCTGCTAGTGCAGTAATGGCAGGCATGAAAGTAGTGGTGGTAAAATGTGACGATAATGGCAACATCGACCTAGTAGATTTACAGTTAAAAGCCGAAAAATTTAAAGCTAATTTAGCGGCATTAATGGTTACCTACCCCTCTACACATGGCGTATTTGAAGACCAAATAAAAGAAATTTGCAACATGGTACATAACTATGGAGGCAAAGTATATATGGATGGGGCCAACATGAATGCACAAGTAGGCTTAACAAGTCCAGCAGCTATTGGCGCAGATGTTTGCCACCTTAATTTACATAAAACCTTTAGTATTCCACACGGCGGCGGTGGCCCAGGGATGGGACCTATTTGTGTAACTGCCGAACTAGCTCCTTTTTTACCCAGCCATCTTTACCAACAAAATAAATCTCCAATAGCGATTACGGCCATCGCATCGGCACACTGGAGCAGTGCAAGCATTTTGCTTATTCCTTATGCTTATATTCGTTTGCTAGGACAAACAGGCGTGAAAAAAGCTACAGAATATGCTATTTTAAATGCCAACTATATTAAACAACGCTTACAAGAACATTACCATGTGTTATATGTAGGGGAAAAGGGGAGAGTAGCACATGAATTAATATTAGATTTTCGTCCGTTTAAGCACAGCGTAGATATAGATGTACAAGATATTGCTAAACGATTAATGGATTATGGCTTTCATGCGCCAACTGTATCTTTCCCTGTAGCAGGTACGATTATGATAGAACCTACAGAAAGTGAATCGAAAGCCGAAATAGACCGCTTTTGTGATGCAATGATTGCGATTAGAGAAGAGATAAGAAGCCTAGAACTAGGGCTAACAGATGTAACAGATAATATGCTCAAAAATGCACCACATACCATTGCCGAACTCACCGCAAACGAATGGACACATGCCTATTCTCGTAAGCAAGCTGCCTATCCGTTAAGCTACCTTTATGAACAAAAATTTTGGGCAACGGTAGGGCGAATTGATAATACACATGGCGACCGCAATTTGATGTGTACTTGCCCACCTATGGAGGCATTTCAAACAGACGAAATACTTGACTAAACTAAGAGGCAGCTAAGTAGTGTTATATTGGGCATCAGGTGCTAAATTGCTCCTGTAGCTTAAAGCATTAAAATATTTTTTTTTGTAAACAAACAAGTTTAAAATAGTAAGTTTTCGTTTTGGCGGTTATTTTGTTAGTTGTAAAGGGAAGTGTTCCATCACAGAAATGTAAATATTGATGTTGAAATCAATAGGTTTAATTCTTTTTAGTGGAGCTTTTAAATCTATGTTAATATACATTGATATAATAGTGTTGTATTAGCTACTGGTTTCAAGATATTTGTCTTTGAAAAGGCAAAGGTTTGTTAAAAAAAAGTTTAGGGGTACTTATTTTTTTACTTTTCTGCCTTGTCAGAACAATGGAAAATGTAAAATCTTATGGCTCTATTTTTTTCTCTTGGCTAATAAATTAATTAACTTTACTCCAAAATTAACTAAAATAGAAATAAATTTAATTTAAGCTTATAAAATTTAAAATCGTATTATGAAGAAAAATTTATTAACGCTCCTATTTTTCTGTGCTTTTTGTTGCTTTTCTGGGCAGCTATTTGCACAGGTAGCTAATTGTGATCCTGCTCCTAGTGCAGGCACCGTTACGCCTCCTGATATTGCGGAGGTATGTTTGGATGGCTCCAATATTGATGCTATGGTAGCTGAAGTTCCAACGGAAGACGAGACTTTAACCACCGATTACGATATTGTGGTAACAACTCCTCCAGGTACGATTGCCTATGATGAGGCAGGAGAGCCAATTTTAACAGAAGAAGGTGATGTCTTAACAGGCGAATTTATTATCGGTGTTACTCCAGATGGTACATTCGATTTTGCAGGTTATGAAGAAGCAACTTACTGTTTTACAGGTTTTGCTTATAACCAAGAAGAATTAGATCAGTTGGCACAAACCTTAAATGATAATAACGGATTGATTCAGTTCGTATATCCTGGATTTCCAATACTACCTGTTCCTATTGAATTACAAGAAGTGTTGGATGCTATTGCTATCTTAACAGGTCCTATTACCATCGACCAGGTAGTTGTAACTATTGAAGAAACTTTACCAGGACTTGGTGGTGCTTTACCAGGGCTGCCTAACTTATGTTACGCTGTTGCAGAGCCTTACTGCTTACCTGTAGTTGCCGAATGTGCACCTCCAGTAGTAGAATGTGAAGCTTTTGGCGGCGATGTTGCTGGACCAGAAGTAGACTTGGTTTGTAACGATGGCTCTAATGCAGCTGATTTAGCAGTAGAAGTGCCAGGACCTGATGTAACAAATACAACCGACTTTGACTTAGTAGTGACTACGCCTCCTGGTACTGTTGCTTTAGACGAAGAAGGAAATCCTCTTTTGGATGAGGAAGGCAACGAAATAACTGGAGAATTCATTATTGGCTTAACAGCTGATGGCGTTTATGATTTTACTGGAAATGTAGACGGCACTTACTGCTTCACGGGTTTTGCTTATAACCAAACAGAGTTAGATGATTTGGCAGAACTTTTAAACAATAATAATGAAATCATAAACGATTTATTAGGTGAATTTCCAATATTACCTATTCCTGTACAATTACAAGAAATTTTAGATGCAGTAGCTATTATAACAGGACCTGTAACTATTGACGACGTAGTTACAACTATTACAGAAACCTTACCTACGCTTGAAATTGTTTTAGGTCCTATACCTGAAGTTTGTTTTGATGTTGGTGCTGCTTACTGCTTACCAGTAGGCGAATGTATAGTTGAACCTACCTGTGATGCTAGTTTTGGCGAAGTTGATAGCGACAGCCCTTCAGACTTATGTTTAGATGCTGCTACTGTATCGGTTACTGCTTCGGAAGCAGCAGAAGGTTATACAACCGTATTTGTGGTTACCTCTGGCGAAGATTTAGTAATTGAAGCCCTTAGCCCAACAGGAGATATTGATCTTGTAGAAGAATTAGGTTTAGGCGAAGGTGATTATACCGTACACGCTTTTAACTACCTAAACGAAGATGAAGAAACTATTTTAGCAGTCGTTGAATTTGGCGTAACTACAGGTGGCGATGTTGCTGGCTTAATTGCGGATGAAGCAATTTGTGCTGCTTTAGATGTAACAGGTTTTGCCTTTACCCTTGCTGATTGCCCTCCAACAGAATGTGAGGCAAGCTTTGGCGACGTTGATAGCGACAGCCCATCAGAGGTATGTATAGACGATGCGAATGTATCGGTTACTGCTTCGGAAGCAGCAGAAGGTTTTTCAACCATATTTGTGATTACCTCTGGCGAAGATTTAGTAATTGAAGCCCTTAGCCCAACAGGTGACATTAACTTTACTGATTTAGGTTTAGGCGAAGGTGATTATACCGTACACGCTTTTAACTACCTAAACGAAGATGAAGAAGCTATTTTAGCAGCCGTTGAATTAGGTGTTACTACAGGTGGTGATGTTGCTGGCTTAATTGCGGATGGAGCAGTTTGTGCTGCTTTAGATGTAACTGGTTTTGCGTATGAAGTTGTAGATTGTCCTCCAACAGGTTGTGAAGCTAGTTTTGGCGACGTTGATAGCGACAGCCCATCAGAGGTATGTATAGACGATGCGAATGTATCGGTTACTGCTTCGGAAGCAGCAGAAGGTTTTTCAACCATATTTGTGATTACCTCTGGCGAAGATTTAGTAATTGAAGCCCTTAGCCCAACAGGTGACATTAACTTTACTGATTTAGGTTTAGGCGAAGGTGATTATACCGTACACGCTTTTAACTACCTAAACGAAGATGAAGAAGCTATTTTAGCAGCCGTTGAATTAGGTGTTACTACAGGTGGCGATGTTGCTGGCTTAATTGCAGATGGAGTAGTTTGTGCTGCTTTAGATGTAACAGGTTTTGGATTTGCTGTAGTTGAGTGTACAGGCGAGCCAATTGAAGCAGATACAAGCACAGAAGTAAATGAAGACGATGGTACTTATACCTTAACCTTTACTATTAGTGGTGGTGCTGGCGATTATACCGTAGAAGGTGCTGGCTCATTAGATGGTGATACTTTTACGAGTGATGCTATTGATTGTGGAACAGACTATAGTTTTGCAATAACAGATGCTGAAGATAATACCGCAACCGTATCAGGCGATGCTCCTTGTGAGGTTGCAGGCGGGTGTACGGCTTCTTTTGGTACAGTAGTAGCTCCTGCTAATACCTTTGTATGTGCAGGCGGAGTAAGTGAAGCTGTTACAGTAACAGATGATAATACGGATGATTTTACAACATTATTTGTGGTTACCCAAGGAGAAGATTTAGTAATACTCGGATTAAGTGCTGATGGTACAATTGATGCAGGAGAAGATGGTTTTACTAATGGTGCAGGAGACTATACCGTACACGCATTTAACTATGATAATGAAGATGAAGGAACTATTTTAGGTGCTATTGAATTTGGGGTAACAACTGGTGGCGATGTACTTGGCTTAATTGGTGATGGTACTATTTGTGCAGCCTTAGATGCAGCGGGTACACCGTTTGTAATTTTAGAAGAAATTGCACTTATGACATCAGTAGAATGTGATGGCATTACTCAACAATATACCGTAACCGTAACTGTAAGTGGTGGTTTACCAGCTTATGATAGTAGCACCGTTTATTCAATTGGAGGTACTTTATTTAATACCGATACAGGTGTAGAAGGCAATCCTTTTACCATAGGACCTTCTCCTGATGGCGGAACTTACCTTATTGAAATTACCGACCTTAACGGTTGTGGAATTACATTAGAAAGTGATGAAATTACTTGTTCAAAATGCCCAGAAGATGAAATTGGTGATATGCCAACAAATCCATTATTTGTATGTGAGGGTGGTATTGCTGCTGTTACCGTTGATATGATTTCTTTGAGTGATACCTCTTTTGTAACTTATGTATTACACGATGCTCCAGGTTTACCTACAGAAGATGGTACTATTGCAAGTAGCGCAAATGGTACTTTCTCTTTAAGTGATGCAGGTGTGGAAACAAACACACAATACTACATCTCGGCTGTTGCTGGTGTTACCGATGAAAACGGTGACGGTATTGCTGATTTATCAGACGAATGTACAAAATCAGTACCAGGTACGCCAGTTGTATTCTTAGAGCCTGTTACGGTTAATATAGTAGGAGAAGATTGTGATCCTATCTCAACACAAGCTACTTTATTATTAACAATAACAGGTGGTTATCCTGGGTTTGATGATTCCGCAGTATATTCTTATAGTGGTATTAACGTAGGTACTAATATTGGACCTAACCAAGAAATTACTACTAGTGGTTTAGATGATGGTACTCCTTGGAGTTTAACTGCAACAGACGGTTTCGGTTGTTCTGGTGAAAACGGTGGCGATATTGATTGTGAAAAAACAGATGCAGTAGATTGGTTAGCTTTTACAGGCGAAGTACAAGTAGATGGTAACTTATTAAAGTGGGCAACTGCAACAGAAGACGAGAACGAATACTTTAGCGTAGAAAGCTCGCTTGATGGTATTAACTTTACCGAAATTGGTAGAGTAGATGGCAATGGTACAACTATCGTTATGCACAACTACCAATTTTTAGATAAAGATGCTTCATCTGGTACAACCATCTATCGTATTACTCAACACGATTACAATGGTCAAACAACTAGTACTAATACCATCTCTTTAACTAGAGGCGAAGCAACATTTGGTATTCAAAGTATTAATCCTGTACCTGCAGTTAGTACCGTAAATGTAGTAGCTACATTTGTGAAACACACAACTCGTGTAGAGGTAAATATCTATAACGTAGCAGGTAAATTAATGGATACTCAATTAGTAGATGGCACAGAAGGTATTAATACTATTACCTTTAATGTTGCTAACTACACTTCAGGAATGTACCTTGTTAAAATTACGGATGGTACTAACGTAGCGGTTAATAAATTTGTAAAATAGAGCTAACTAATAATTAGAATAGTTCTGTAAACGTGTTAAAAATATTTTCGATAATATTGTTACTCGTAAAATAAGCTTAAAAATAAACCCCTGTTTGCTTTCGCATTCAGGGGTTTTTTATGTGCTGAAAGGTTAACCCATGTTGATATTGTAGTCCCCAACAAAAAAAACATAATGTATTTCTATGGAAACTTTGTAATACCTCGGCATTAGCAGGTAAAAACAATTTAGCGATTTAACAGCTTAGTATTGAATATAAAATGCGTTGTGCCGAGCGAAGCCGAGGCATGGGGGATTACATACGGAACTTAGGTTAAGGCTTATGATAATCTAATGGTTTAGATAAAGTTTTTCGAGCTTTAAAAGTATAGCCAAAACCAAAGGCTGCCCACGGTGCGAGGTAATCTTTAAACGTTGTTAGCGGAAAAGGTGACCAAGTATAAAGGAGGGGCGTAAAGCCAATGCGAAAAAAGAAACCGCCAGTACTAGGTTGATAGCGATAACCAAACCTGGCAAACAAGCTAAACTCTTGTCCTTTTTGCAATTGTGTTTGTTTATCAACAATTACTTCCCTAGCAAAACCCAGCCAAGTGCCACCTAAGCCCAGTTCTAAATGATGTAGGTAATTACGACTAAATAAGATATTATTTTCTAAAGGAAGCAGGAGGCTTTCTTCCTGTAGGTTTGTTGCATAGGCAATACCCAAACGAGTACTTACTTTAATGCTTTTTTGTTGGTAAGTACGATGCCACCAAATGCCATCGTAGTTAATAGAGTACAAGCCCCCATTACCCATTAATTCTAAAAACAAGCTATGTTTTTGAAATGTTTGGGGAGCTTTATACAACAGCCCTTGCTTTATGGAAGACGCATTTTGAGCAAGCATACAATTAGATGCGCCTACTAAGTAAATAATACATCCTATTAGCCAAAAAAGCCTAATCCTTACCATGCATACAAATTTTAAGAACTCCATCAAAAAACACAATGCTATATAAAGATGAGTTTGAGGGGAAATCGTTGCATGTAGCAAAGCGTAGGGGAGCATGTGTCGGGAATTAGCGGGATAACACATTTATTTTTATCTATCCCTTAACGCATTTCTTCTAAAATGGCCAACATCCATTTTTTTTCAAATAACGGATGATAATCTTTAATTTCGGTAACCAAGGCATTAATTCGCACTTCGTTTTTATAGGTGTTTACACTATTAATTCGGTATAAAAAGTTAATGAAATTACGAAAGGATTCTTGGTAGCTAGTCGAAATACCTTTAATTCTTCCTTCCGACATAAATACTCGAAAGCTGTTCATCGCTTTCTCTAAATTATCAATATCATCCATAGCATAGTAAATTTTAATACGAAATATTTTTGCCTTAATATTGTAGAACGGATCCTCGTATTTATCGGCTAGGAGTGTTAATACTTTTTCATATTGTTTTTTATGATAAGCTAATGCTGCTAGATTAAAATGGTACGTTTTTTCAGGTTCGGTTGTTAATAATCTATCTTTGTGGTTTTCTAAAAAATCTTCTGCCCAGCTAATTTTGTTTAATATAATAGAAATAGAAATAATATTTTTTAAGTTGCCGGTGGTTAATTTATTGTTTTTATTATAAAGAATTTGCTCTTTAATGGCTATTTTACAAAGTTTGAAAAGTTGCTCGTAGTATTGGGTATTGCCTTTATTAATTTGTTTCCAACAAAAATTACTAGCGTATACATACAAGTTTTTAGCTTCTGATTTTGGGAGTGTTGAAATATGCTTTTTAAAAATTGCCTCATATTTTTCAAAATGCTGTTCGTTATTTTCTTCTTGTATAATTAAAACCGCATGATAAAACAACACAATAGAAGGAATGCTTTGGAAACGTTTATTGTTTTGGTAGTAATAAAGTACTTCTTGCATAAATGGCAATTCAGAATCTGTACTTAAAGTTTTATTTAGGGTTAGCTGTAAGGCCGAAAACTTAAACTTACAGCTTAAGTAAAAAGTATCGAGGTTGTCAATTAAATGAGATAAGGCTTGGTAGTTTTTTCTATAGCCACTTAAATACCTTGCTTCTTTGGCACTTAACAAATAGTTATGATAGTTATGTTGGTGATTTTTAAAAGGATGTGCTGCTTGAAATTTTTTTGTTTCTTCTAACTGCTTTTCAAATAAGTCGAATAACTCTTTTTCGAGGTAAAAATCGAGCGAACGCAATTGCCCTTTAATGGCTGTTTCGTAATCATCACAGCCAATAAACGAGTATTCAATAAAGCGCTTTAACAATTTGTATAGGTTACTTGTTATTACCCTTTTAGAACTTTCTGTATAGCTAGCTTTAGGAAAAACCTTTCTAAATACGAGGTTTTTCTCTAAATGTTTTGGATCTTTATGAAGATTTTTTGCAATGTATTTACTTAATGCAAGCAATTTTAGATCGGTATTAAAAAACGGAGATGCCACAAACTTAACAAAGCTGTTCAGTTCTTTTTTATCTAACGTTAATAATATCTGTATGAGTTTTGTATTTTTCATATCTTTTAAACTAAATGAAAACATGCCATTTTACGGATGTAATTTATTCAATTTATAACCTAAAATACGTGGGGTTTTAGCACAAAAATAAAAAAATAACACTATATACTT
>JAHDBT010000726.1 GCA_020630215.1 Bacteroidota bacterium | reverse complement strand
TTTTTTATAAAAAATGAACGTGGAGTAGTAAAAACTCAACGGAGTATTGTTAATACCTAATTACATTAACACCTTGCAAGTTTGCATTCGGGAAATAGGCGTTAAAGTCTTGTATGGTTGTACTTCCATCCATATTTCCATCACTATTTGTATATTGGTTAATGCCTCCGAATTCGTTGGTGTATTTATTAAAATCGGCTAGGGTAATTACGCCATTGCTATCAAAGTCGCCAGTAAACTGTGCGGCTATTTCGGGTGCAAGTTGAGCTTGTTGGTTAGGTCCGAAAGCTTGGCTTACTGCAGTTGTAAAATCGTAACTGGCAATGCTTGTACCAGTAAAAAGAATTGGGGTGGCACTCATTGTTGCTAGGTGATTTCTGGAACGGACTAAAATATAGTATTCTTCGTTAACTATTATATTATCAAATGACAAGACATAGTTTAGGTTATCTACATCTATAATATTTCCATCGTTTAGCAAAAAGGCAGGTTTTACTGATTCGATGATGTTGTAATCGTTTGCATTTCTGAGTTCTACTAAGACCCAATCCACTACCTTACGAGGAATAGCATTGACCCCTTCTGTGCCCTCATAAAACCAAGGTGCGGTATTAAACGGTTGTTGGTTGGGAAGGAGGTTGTTATCGCGAAGATGTGTGGACATTTCTCCTGTAGGGAGGTCATAGGCAGCTTCTAGGTATACTTTTAGTTCTATATAACTTGTGGTACAAGTTGCACAAGTATTGGCTGTTGCAAAAAATTGGTAATTGGGGTCGAATTGGCAAGAAAGCGGTAAGTACCCTCCAGATTCGGAATCGGAATAAGTTTCTACTGTAATAGATAAATCTTCTTGTTCAACTGTTTGAATCTCCTGTAATACCGAAATAGTCCAGCAAAACTCTAAGGAACATACTCCTTGCCCTACATCTGGATCGCCATAGTTATCGCCTGGGTTGTTAGGGTCTAAAGCACTTGGTCCTGCTGGCGATTCGTAGAAAAAGCCTGGCCCTACAGGTCCGACAATACTTCCATTTTGGCTACCTGTAATTTGAGTATCGTACCAAGACCATACCCCTTCGTTTGAGCCAATAGTACAAGAGGTAGCTGGTATGTTAGTGAGTGTTGACAAATCCCATCCGGATCCAAATTCGGGTACAACTCCATGTATCCAATTGGTATTTATTTGATTGTATTCGGATACCGTGTAACAAAAAGTAACTTCCTCTCCAGGAAGATATTCGCCATTAATAGCTGGTGGAGATACGGTAAAGCTTTGTTCTTGAATACAAGCATTACAATCTAATGTGTTTTTAAGAGTAAGGTCGAAAGTACCTTGTTCGTTAAGATTGCTCCCACTTACTTGTAAATAATAAGTTTCGTTAGTGTTTAAGGGTTCAAAAGTTCCAGATAAGTCATTTCCATCCCCAACCAAACACCCTAGCGCAACTAAGTTACCACATCCACCGCCGTTATCGTACCATAAGCCAATGTTTGCATTTGGAAAACCGTTGGTCATTTGCACTTCTAGTTGTGGGCCTGTTAGTACAAACCTGTACCATACATCGGCGGCTAGGCTAGACATATCTGCTCCGCTATCCAAACAATCTGTAATGAATGCATAAGGCAGTTCGGCAGTTGCACATTGGTTCGACAAATTGGTTTGTATGATTGGACTGGCATCACCTCCAGTTATTCCGATACATTCCGCTGGGCTTGGTAATGTACCTAGGTTTAGTGCGTTAATACAAGCGTCGTTGCTAGGAGACGTGCCACCGTCTGGGCAGTCTCCCAAAAAACCACAGGCTTCACAAACCCAAGTAATTTCAAAACCACCCAATGTAGCATCTTCATTGGACTCAAAAACAAGTGTTAGGCATCCTGCTGTAGACCTAAATGTTGCACCAGGAGTTAAAGTACCTGAGAAGGAAGAGGTAAGTGGTTCTCCTGTAGCATCTTCACCATCGTAAATAAAAAGGAAGTCGCTCCCAATTTCTGTATTCAAATTTTCAAAATTTAAAGCGATGCACTCATCAAAACTAGTTGGGCAAATGGTAAAGGAGAAGACTTCATCATTATTGTATGATCCCAATTCTCCTCCGCTATCGTAGAGCGTGCCAGCACAGCTAGTTACGGTATTATTGCTCATGTTGTAGGTTTGCGCCAAAAGGTTGTGGGCACAGCAAACTAGTAGCCAACTGGCCATTAATAGTAATACTTGTAATAATCTCATCTTGATTGGTTTTTAGAATAGTAGAAAATAAGGTGGTAAAATGAGAAGCTACAAAATGATTGGTTTTGCTTATAAGCAGTGGCTGTTTTGAATGCTTTATAAAAAAGTGAGGTAAATAATCAAAGCAGAACAAATATAGGATTATACAATTAAAAAACAAAAATATTGGCGGGTTTATTTAGGCTTAAATATTACTATTCATCATACCTTTAAATTTTTGTTACTACTCAGCAACGAGTAGAAAGTACTTTAGTAGAATGTATAAAGACTACTAACGATACAGGTTTTGTAGGTATAAACTAAAAAACTGCCGAATAAATAGTCGAATTGAAGCCGCCTTTATACCTAAAGCGAAGCGTACCTTCTACGTTCTACTACTATTTAGCGAATGCTGAATAGTAACAAATTTTTTTTGAA
>JAHDBT010000101.1:9838-16682 GCA_020630215.1 Bacteroidota bacterium | reverse complement strand
CCCTAAAATAAAAAAGCCCTCACCATCTATTATAGATTTGTGAGAGCTTTAAAATTATTCATATCATATGTGATATTAACTCATGCTTATATTGTAGTCCAATACTTTTTTCAGTATATCTCCATTTGAATTTTGCAACACTTCGGCGTTAGCAGGTAAAAGCAATTTAGCCATTTAACAATTTAGCATTAAGTATCAAGTGTGGGGGACTACATACGCAACTTGGGTTAAATATCGGCTATTATTTTTTCACGAACTTATTGCTAATTACATTACTGCCATCATCAACCGTAATAATATAAATTCCGGTGAGTGCCGTTGCTACATTTAATTGTACCTTATTTTCGCCTTTAATGGTTGTCAGCGTATTTTCTTGAACAACTCGCCCTAACATATCATACACCGTTACCGTAGCCGCAGTTGATTTATTTGTATAAAATACCGTATTAACGACTGTATTGCCGATGGTATAAACACTTGTAAAACCAAAATTATTTTCGTTTCTAGTAAGAGCTACTACACCTAATTCGGCAGCATTTCCATCATAATCCGTTTGACTTAAACGATAATAATTAGTTCCTGCATCTGCTTCTTTATGTAGGTAACTATAAATCGTAGTTATGGGGGTAGTTCCTACGCCATTTTCGGTATTAATTACTTGGTAATTTACGCCATCCTTAGCATGTTCTATTTGGTAATAATCGTTGTTAATTTCTGAAGCACAAACCCATTTAATTAAATTACCTTCTGCGAGTACTTCGCCATTAAAATGAAGTAATTCTACGGGTAGGGTTATGTCTTCCATTTCTTCTGTAGCATAACCAAAATCAAAATTCCCCTCATTTAGTCCTAGGTTTACCACCACATTACCAACAACGGTATTAGTAGTTGCTGCCATTCCCGATGTTGTTACACCTGGAGCTAAAATCGTATAATTTCCTGGCAGCACGTTAAACTCGTAAAAGCCATTGGTATCGGTAAAAGTTGTTGCAACCATATTTCCATTCTCATCATATAAGGAAATAAGCATTCCTTGCATAGCTTCTTCTTGTTCATTAAAAATGCCATTGTTATCTGTATCCCACCAAACATAGCTGTTGATGCTGCCTAGTTCTTCCGCATTATTAGTAGCTGCTTGCAACGGAATACTTTGGTTATTTTCGCCAGCCGATAAAGCAATCACCTCACTTGTAGTTGTAGCTGTATCAGCACTCTCCTCTCCTATACGAAGGCTATAGTTTCCAGGCGGCATATTTTTAAAAACATAAAATCCATTTACATCGGTTACCGTTGTAGCAATAATATTTCCTGCTTCATCTACTAAATGAACGGTTACCCCCTCTATACCTGTTTCGCCAACATCCAATAAGCCGTCGCCGTCACTATCTGTCCAAACCACATTGCCTATAGTAGGAGCCAATCCACCACAATCGGGGTCTTGTTCGTTTAAGCAAAGGCAGTTTGCTGCATCAAAAAAGTCAATCGTACAGTCGTCTTCATCTGCACAAATAGGAGCCGTGTTGATAATTTCGCAGGTAACGATATTAAAAACATCTATTGTTAATGGACAGCCATCATCTGGGTCAGGGTATTGACAAAAACTATAAGTATTATAGTTGGTTGCACAGGGGTTATTACAAAGATATTCTCCTCCTCCAGCACCTGTACCAGCCGTAGTACCTCCAGTGCCGCCCGTACCTCCAAAATAACAATTCGCAGTACTGCCAGTACTACCCGTAGCACCGGTATAACCCGTATAACTCGTATAACCCGTACTGCCAGTTGTGCCTGTAGCACCCGTTACTGCACCTGTAGTACTAGAAACAACAAGTAGTTCTAAGTCTAACTCTACTGCACTATTAGCCGTAACTTGTGTTACACTAAAAACAACTGCCAAAGCAAGTAGCAGTATTTTAAATAGGGCATAGCAAGGCCGTTTTAATGCGATAGTTTGTGCATTAAAATAAATGGTTTTAGCATCCTTGTTTTTCATAAATCAATTAATTTTTAAGATGAAAAAATATTTTTAGGAGGTTTTAAAACAGAGGTGAAATTTATGAAAAAAGCTTGCAGTAGCTTATATGCAAGCGAGGTTAAGGAGGAGTATTGTTAATTTATCGGAATAAAGATACTTAAAATAAAGGAATCTAGCAAGTAATGAAGTAGAATTGCGAGGAGAAAAGTGTATTTGTTTTTAGCTGGAGTGTTTCCCTTCTATTCATTTATATGCTTGTGCGATGATGTTTTGGGCCTATTGACTTTATTTTTCAGAATCTGTGTTGGTACGTAATTGTTGAATTTCGGCAATGCTTAGTCCTGTAATATCAGCAATAACAGCATCGTCATATCCTTTTTTGATGCCATTTTTAGCACTTTCCATAGAAGTAAGTCTACCAATTTGGGCTTCTTCCTTGTTTTCGGCTTGTGCTCTTTCTTGTGGCGTAAGATTTTCAAAACTAATTAACTCTATAGCTTTGCGTATGCCTTCATTTTGGGTATTAAGGCGTGGCCGTTCGGGGCTGTGTATAGATTGATAAATTAAATCTAGCCAATCTCGTATGCGTTGTGGCGTATCTTGTTTGGGATGATTAGGGTTTAAACAGACAAACTGATGTGCGCCTAAATCTCTAACTACTCCATTTAAGGTTTGTGGATTAATATCAATTACCAATACTTCTTCTTGAATTGTTTCTCCATTTTTTTGCTTGATATTATAGGGAGACATCAGTAGGTTAATTACATAAACGGTTTGTTTAGCACTATAGGCATTTGCACTTTTTTGCTGCTGCGTAATCGACCGTAAAAAGGAGTGCAGTAATATATTAAAGTCGTGGTCGTCTTCTATACTTTGAATTTTGATGATGGCTTTTTTATCTATTGTTTCCGCAAAACAAACTGGCTCAAAGTCAATGTATCCTATTGGTGGATCGAATTTTTTTTCTGTTTCAATTTTATCTATTTCTACCTCAATACCTAGCACATCTTTAACAAAGGCTTTAAATACCGTTTTGTTGGTAAAAGCCTTTTTAAAAATTACCTCATTATCTAAATTTCCTAGCATGGGTTAAGCTTTGTTTTTTATGGATAGTGCTAAAGATACGATATTAGGAGGGATATAGCAATAGGGAGGGGGATTTGTTTTTTTTGGATTTAGATAAAACAAGCCGCACAGCCTTCTTCCTCGGCATCGCCATTTAGCATCTCAATGCTCAGATTTCAAATAATCCCCAACCCCCACCAAGTTCCTAATCCCTCCAACAGCATTCTCCACATCTCCCTCGTAACGTGGTATTACATGTATGTGGGCATGTGGCACCGTTTGTCCTCCTGCCTTATTAATATTAATTCCAACATTAAATCCATCTGGTTGATATTTTTTTGCTAGTAATTGTTTTACCCTATTGAGTACCAACCAACAAGCCTGTTGTTCTTTAAAAGTTAAATCGAAATAATTGGCTACATGGCGTTTGGGAATTATTAATGTATGCCCCTTGCTTACTGGATATTTATCTGCAATAGCATAAGCAGTAGCAATTTCGGTAAGCAAAATTCTGTCTGTTTCTAAATTGCAAAATGGACATGCGCTATCTTTATTTGTTAGCATTTTATTATAATGTTGATACTCGTAAATTTCGCAGTGTTCTTTTTTTAGGATACTTTTATAAGGCAACACTACATTGCATTGGTAAACTTGTTTTTGATGTTTGTAATGCAATCTAAAACCATTCTTTTTTATATCTCTTCGCACCGCAAAATAAGCCTTTCCATCAGGATGTAACAATTCCGAAATTTCCATTAATACGCCACTTTGTTCTTCGGGAAATAATACATTTAAAACGTAATTACAAATAATTGTGTCAAATTTGCCTTGCGGATAATTAGTGAAATAATATGGGTCGTAAGGCGTTATTTGGTAATTGTTTTTTTGCAGAAAATCAATGTCCTTTCCTAGCCCACAACCAAAATCTAAAATGCGACCTTTTAGTAGTTTTTTATAATGTAATTGCTTCGTAGGATATGACGGATAAATTCGTTCTTTGACCGTTAAATGGGCATAGTTATTTTCTTTTACTTTTATTATCATGGTTATACACTTTTAAATAAGGAGTTAATAGATTTATTTTAGTTTTTGAAAATAAGATTTTGATAGTAAGTCATTAATAAAATAATTCGTATCGAATTCGTTTTGTTTATTTATTTTGTGATTGAAAAACCCAATTAGTAGGAAAACCTAAGTTAGTAGCTATTTGAAAAAGTGGAATTAAATTATCTAGTAATTTTGTGGTGAACTGTTTACTAGAATAATTTTTAATTTGTGCTATTTCGTCGTTAAATAAAACGACATAATCTTCTAGTATTATTTTGTTTTTTTCGCTATTGCTGGCAATGCGAAATGCATCAAATTGTAATTGAGCAAATTTGTCGTGATAAATAGACGCTGGCAAACTATCGTTTTTAGAAGAATTAATATTTTTGGTAGTGGGTAATAAATTCCAAATTAAATCGTGCGAAACAAAACTCCACGGAATAAAATGGTCAATACTGATTTCTGTTTCGGGGGTTAATTTTTGGGAAGAATAAATACAATTAATTGTTTTTTTTTCTAACAAATAATTTGCCCAAAATTTTTTAGCATTAGTTAATTTTCTGGATTTTGGTTCAAAAAGTTTGCCTGCAATATTAGGTACATTAGGATTGTTTTTTTGCAGATAATTAAGCAAATGCCATAAACAAAAACTTTCTAAAATTGTCCAATGTTTTTCAAAATAAATTCGCCAAGTTGGATGTATTTCTATTTTGTTATTTAGGAATTTGTAAATGGGTATATTGTTTATTCCTAGAAAATTTTCATTGGCTAATGCTGCAATCATTTTATTTTTAACGGCATCTTTTTGCCCTCTTAACTCACTATTAAACCAGGTAGATAAAAAACGGTAAGGCACATATTTATAAGCTTTTTTAACTTGACTTAAAATATTGCGTTCGGCTATTCTTCCTTCAATTAATCCAACAATTTCTTGCTGCTTTGTATCAATAGGAATATCCAAAATAGTTTGTAATGCTTTAACGGCTTCTGCTAACTTATCTTGCTTCCCTAAAGAAAGGCGATAATAATGGATAGGATACCACACATTGGCTATCATCTGTATAGCAATGTGCTGAAAAAAAAAAACAGTTTGTGAAGGATGTTGCCGAATTAATTGCAGAATGGATAGCAGCCAATAAAACTTATACGAGTTGGTAACTCGACCGCTATTAAATACACTTGCCAAATAATGGATGGGCAAGTCGGATTGTTGAGGTAAACGCATGGTTTTGCACACTTTTTTGATGGATTAAATAAACATGGAGTAACAAGATACAATTTTTTTTTTTGTTTTGGAAAAATGAATAACGTTTTAAAAGACTATGGCGTTTTTTTTCTTCCATGTAAATAATCCCCCCCCATCCTTGGATACCTTAATTATTTAATTTACTTTCCCCCTTTAAAAGCAAAATCGTTACTACTCACCATATTTAATTACTATCGCATTTTTGCAAGCCAAAGGCTTGAATACCATTTGGCTCAAGCGAGACGCTTGACCCTGCGTTCATTTTTTACTAAAAAAATAAACGCCCGTTCCAGTCTCCAGACTGGAGCGCAACGGTACTGAAGCCTATGGCTTCCTTGCTACTTGGTGACTAATAACGAAAAAACAAAATCACAGAACCCCTTTAACATGAAAATTGCCCTTATCGGTACCACCTACCCCTACAGAGGCGGACTTGCAGCCTACAACGAACGCCTAATGACGGAACTGCAAAACCAAGGACACGAAACAACTATTTACACCTTTACCTTGCAATACCCCAATTTCCTGTTCCCAGGAAAATCGCAGTACTCAGACGAACCCCGACCTAAACACCTCAAAATTGTGGAGTGTGTCAACTCCGTTAATCCAATTAATTGGTGGCAGGTGGGTAAGCGTATTCGTAAGGAAGGGTTTGATTTGGTGTTGGTAAAATATTGGCTGCCATTTATGGGTCCCTGCTTCGGAACTATCCTACAGCAAATTAAAAAAGGGGCAAACAACAAAACCAAAGTGGTTACCATTATCGACAATATTATTCCCCACGAAAAACGGATTGGCGATACGGTGTTTACCAAATATTACGTCAAATACGTAGATGCTTTTATTGCCATGTCGAAAGAGGTGTTGCGGCAAATTTATATTTTTGATAGCACCAAACCCCGACTGTTTTCCCCACATCCCATTTTTGATAATTTTGGAGACATTGGCGGTCAAGCCGCCGCAAAAGCACACCTTAACCTTGACCCTAATTACCAATACGTCCTATTTTTTGGCTTAATTAGAGATTATAAAGGACTCGACCTACTCTTAAATGCTTTTGCCGAACAACGTTTCCGAAACAGCAATATTAGACTGGTAATTGCTGGCGAGTACTACGCCGATAAGGAAAAATACCAACAAATTATTCAACAACACCAACTGCAAGATGAACTGGTACAAGTAGATCAGTTTATTACAGACTCAGACGTAGCCTACTATTTTAATGCCTGTGATTTGGTAGCGCAACCCTACAAAACCGCCACACAAAGCGGCGTAACACAAATTGCCTATCACTTTAATAAACCCATGATTGTTACCAACGTAGGAGGTCTCCCCGAAATGTGTCCCGACGGAAAAGTGGGCTATGTAGTCCCCCCTAATCCTAAAGACATTGCCAATGCCATCTGGAAATTTTTTAACGATACCGACCAAGCCGCCATGATCGAAAACATCATCGAAGAAAAGAAAAAATACAGTTGGCAAATTTTAACGAATAATATTTTTAAATTAGC
>JAHDBT010000101.1:0-9738 GCA_020630215.1 Bacteroidota bacterium | reverse complement strand
AAAAAAACAACAAATGATACACAGAAGCAAAGCCCCATTACGACTTGGTTTAGCGGGCGGCGGCACCGACGTAAGCCCTTTTTCCGATATGTACGGAGGGGCCATACTCAACGCTACCATCAACTTATATGCCCACGCCTCTATTACACCTCGCACCGACGGGAAAATTATTATTAATGCGGTAGATAGAAATCGCAGACTAGAAGTAGATTCGGCAAAGGAATTGGCAATTTTAGATGAAGGGCTGCGATTACAAATTGGTGTATACAACCGCATTGTAAAAGATTTCACGCACGAAGCACTCGGCTTCGAACTCCTAACGGCAATTGATGTGGCGGCAGGGTCGGGACTAGGCACCTCTTCTACTTTGGTAGTGGCTATTATTGGGGCTTTTGCCGAGTGGCTCAAACTACCTTTGGGCGAATATGATATTGCTCGTTTGGCCTACAGTATTGAACGAGAAGACCTTGAAATGGCAGGCGGAAAACAAGACCAATATGCAGCTACTTTTGGCGGCGTAAATTTTATGGAGTTTTATGAACAAGATAAGGTAATTGTAAATCCACTGCGAATTAAAGAGGAAATTTTGCAGGAACTCGACTTCCATTTGGTGCTGTTTTATACGCAGTCTACCCGTGAATCTGCTAGGATAATTGAGGAGCAAAGAAGTAATGTAACCCAAAAAAATGAAGCAACGCTGGAGGCTACTAAAAAGCTAAAAGAGCAAGCTTTTCTGATGAAGGAAGCCCTACTAAAAGGCGAAATTACTAGCATGGGGAAAATATTAGATTTGGGCTGGCACTACAAAAAGAAAATGGCCAAAGGCATTAGCAATGCCAGTATTGATAAAATTTACCAAACAGCAATGGACGCAGGCGCATCGGGTGGAAAAATATCGGGTGCTGGCGGTGGTGGCTTTATGATTTTTTATTGCCACGGCAATTCTCGATATGGAGTTATTGAGGCTTTAAAAACATTGGGCGTAAGTGTACAACGTTATAATTTTTTACAAAAAGGGTTAACTACATGGACAAGTCACTAGTAATAAAACGCAATATCCAAAATGCGTTGGAGTTAAAACAACAACTCCTAAACAATGAACAAATAATTACTCAAATTGAGGACATTAGCAACTTAATTATTAGCTGCTACCAACAAGGAGGCAAGGTGCTTTTTTGTGGTAATGGAGGCAGTGCCGCCGATTCGCAGCACCTAGCAGCCGAGTTGTCGGGCAGGTATTACTATGACCGACCGCCACTTTTTTCGGAGGCTTTGCATGTTAATACCTCCTACCTTACCGCCGTTGCCAACGATTATTCTTACGAGCAAATTTACGCTCGACTCCTAAAAGCAATGGGCCAAAAAGGCGATGTATTAATTGGTTTGTCTACCTCGGGCAATTCGGGCAATGTAATTGCCGCAATTAAACAGGCCCAACAATTGGAAATGCATACCATTGGTTTTACGGGCGCAAGCGGTGGTAAAATGAAAAACCTCTGCGACATACTAATTCCTATTCCATCTACCGATACCCCTAGAATTCAAGAATGCCATATGCTTATTGGACATACCATTTGTGAGATAGTAGAGCAAGGTTTGTTTCCTAGAAATTAGTATAAAGTTTATAGCAGCAATTACTATAGAGCAAACTATCCTACAAGCAAATTACTTTTTGGGTATTCCTTTTATTAGCACTTCCTACTTGTAAAATATAGGTTCCAGCAGGTAATATTTCCTTGTTAATTAACTGCTGCATTTGCCAACCTGGAGCTTGTTTTATCTCGGACTGATAATTGTAAATTGCTGATCCTTTTAAATTATATAGGGTAATTGTTACCTTACTAGCTGCTGCTAAATAATATCGTACGGTTAAAGTTTGTTCCTGGCTAATTGGGTTGGGATATACTTGTAAATCATTATTGGTAAAATTAGGATTATTATCCACCCCCGTAGTAATCAAAGCTTGTGTAACCGCATTACCTGCATTTACCCTACCGTATCCTAACTCTGCCGACCAAGGCCCATATACGCCAATAGAATCGTAATTATAACCTCCTACTTTATCGGAACTGCTGCCTAAAATAGACCGTACTTGTTCTAAAGATAAATCGGGGTTAACGGCGTACATCAGTGCTACAATAGCGGCAGCATGAGGACAAGCGGCCGAAGTGCCATTAAAGCTCAACGTATAATCACTTGCATTGTATCCATTAGTGGCTAAAATATCGGTAGCAGGCACGCTAACTCCTGGTGCCGAAACCATTAATCCAGTACCCCAATTACCTTCCCAATCTTCGCCATCACAACTATTAGGGTATTTGCGTTCATCGCACATACTCGTGGCATTTACGGCTATGCAATAGTCTTTGTAACTGGGCCAAATAGGCGTGCCTCCATCATTACCACTCGAAAAAAGCATCGGCAAACCCTTGCCACCTCTTCCATTAGCGGCGGCTTCTATCATGGCTTCGTTGGCCATTGCAGTACCGCCGGGTAAAATGCCCAATAAAGTTCCTGGTAAACCCCACGAATTACTCAACACATCGGCATCGGCTTCTTGCCAAGCCCAGCTAAAACAGTTGGCCATCCATTCGCTAGTAGAATAAGGAATTTGCCCAATGCCAGGCAATTCTAACGTATCTAAAAAATGGTACACCCTAATGGGTATCAGTTGGCATTCGGGGGCAATGCCTGCTAGGCCAATTTCATTATCGGCGGCAGCACCTATAATGCCTGCACAGGCGGTTCCATGTGCATCTTCGGGTGGCGAAAAGAAAGGGTAACCACCCATTTGGTCGTCGAGGGCATCAAAGCCGGGTAGCAGGCGACCAGCAAACTCTACATGGTTGGTATCTACGCCCGAATCAATTACAGCTACTTTAATATTAGGACTGCCTTTGGTATAAAACCAGGCATCTGCTATGTTAATATCTGCGCCAATAACGCCACTACCCTGCTCTACTGTTCCTAAGTTTTCTAGGCTCCATTGTTTATCATAAAGCGGGTCGTTGGCACTACATAAAACAGGGTGCAAAAGATAGTTTGGTTCGGCATATTCAAACAAGCCGCATTGCGCTAAAGAAATGGCTAAATCAAGTGCATTATACAACGTATGCTTATTAACTTGCAGTTGGTACACCTGTTTTAAATACCGTTGAGGAGTAATCTTTACCAGATTAATTTCGGCAGCCAATTGTTCTAGTAATGCCAAATCCTTGGCTTGTTTTAATTTTACATGTACCTGTGGTAAAACACCCCTTTGGTGTCCGTTTTCGGCTAATAAAAACGGAGTAACTGCAAGCACTGCTACCTCCCTATTTAACGCAGCAATAGCATCTTTATAAGCACCTTTGCCAATGCTATTTAGGCGTACAATGGTGTAAGGCGTATAAGGTATATGTACGTGAGCGTTGCCTTTTATTTCTTTAATTCCATTCAGTAATTGCTTCTTTTCTTCTGTACCCAACTGCTGGTCTATTTCTACAATAAGCCGATGGTAGTTTACTTGCTTTTGGTAGAACTTCTCCCAATTTTTTAATGGAATATTGCCATCGCCTTTTCCTAGTAAATTACTAGGCATTAACAATAGACTGGCAATTACAAAAAATAATAACGCAACGTACTTTTTCATGATGCAGTTTATAAATCGGTAAGAAAATAAGGATATATTTACCTAGGGAGATTACACTTTTTTTAGTAGATGGTAGCGGGTAATTGGTATTGAGCCCCTTCCGCTTCGCTGTACTGTACTAAAGTGTTAACTATCTTAATAGCCTTGATAAATTTGTTCAATTTTAGGTTACTATTCAGCAATGAGTAGAAAGCACTTTGGTATAATGTATAAGGACTGCTCGCCACGTGAGTTTTGTAGGTAACTGATTAGCCAATACTAAAAAACTAGGGAGCAAATAGCGAAATCGAAGCCGTCTTTCTACCAAAAGCGAAGCGTACCCTCTACCGAGTACTACTATTTTAGTTAAATTTAAAGCTCTTAAAAATTTCCTGGAACATAGGTCGGCAATTTTCAAAATTCTCGCTTGCTTCAATAAAACTTAAAATATAGGTTTGATGATCATGCACAAAAATATTAGAAATTGTGGTTATATCTACATGTGGTTCTTCCATATTGTGGTGTGTGTAAATAATTTGCGCTGCCTCTTTACCCGAAATGCTTGTTCTTTCTTCTTTAAGCATCAACGCATCAGGATATTTACTTTTTAGGGTTCGTAAATGACGTTGTAAAAACTCGTCTAAATTAATTGGCATAGGCTCCATTTTTTTACTTTTAGGATTGAGCTTGGCACTAGCAGGCATAGGAGTCATCAGTACATATTGTTTAAAAGGGTCTTCTCCTTTAGCAGGCAAAAGGCTTGTTACCTTTAAAGTTCCTGATTTATAATGCTCTTTTAATTTCCAGCCATCTGGCAATAAAATAGAATAAGGACGATGCGTAGCATCATACCGTTTGTACGTACCCGAAGGCTTTTGGATGGGCTTATTTTCCTTTTTTTCGCTAACCGCAGGCTGCTTATTAGCAGTCGTATCTTGTTTACAGGCTACTGCACCAATTAGCACCCAACAAAAAATAAATGCTTGTACACCAAAGAGATAAAATTGTTTTTTCATGCTTGCTTTTTTTTTGTAAAAATACAATATATGACAGATGTGTGGGAAATACAACTAGAATATTATCAAAATGTCTTTTTTTACCAAGCTTTTTCCATATTATGCCAACATAAGCCTTTTTTTTTTGTAACTTCGTCAGTTAGCATTATTAAAAAAAACATAGATAGCTACTTAGCGCTACTGCAAAGCAAAAATTGCCAGTTTAATATTAGGGCAACGAAACAAAGCAAAATGAACCAAGCCCAGTATTTCTACGTTAAAATAATGTATAACCTTTTGATTTAGTTTACGTATCAAAAGGAGTAAGGCAAGTTAAGAAAATAAAAGTGTTCTTTTAAAATTGCTACTACTTTGTAGCACACCAAAAGTTAACAAGCAGTAGGAATGATTTTAGTGCCTACCAAAATAAAGGTAGGAAAAAAGCAGTTTGTTACACCAAAAAATATTGATAGTAATACTTAGGCTTGCAATTGCTATACCGCATCAAGACCTATAAAAACCAACGTTTTTGTTAATAGTTAAATAGTATGTCGATAACAAAAACAAAGCAAATTGGCTATCAATAAAAAAACAAAAAAACAAATAAATGACATACTTAGATGAATAAACGATGGGTTCTAAAAGAATCAGACGAACAAGCAGTTAACGAACTTCATCAGTCACTAAAAATTAATCGGACTTTATGTAAATTACTCGTACAACGCGGTATAACAACTTTTGACGAGGCTCGGAAATTTTTCCGTCCTTCATTAGAACGGCATTTATATGACCCGTTCTTAATGAAGGATATGGATAAAGCGATAGAACGTATCGACAAGGCCATCGGAAGGAAAGAGAAGATAATGGTTTATGGTGATTATGATGTTGATGGCACAACTGCTGTTGCGTTAGTATATAGCTTTTTAAAGGATATGTATTTCTATGTAGATTATTACATACCTGATAGATATAAGGAAGGCTATGGCATATCAGATGCAGGCATTGACTATGCTAAGGAAAATGGTTTTTCTTTAATAATTGCGCTCGACTGTGGTATTAAAGCAGTAGACAAAGTAGCCAGAGCAAAAGAAATTGGCGTTGATTTTATAATTGGCGATCATCACCGTCCAGGTGAAGTCTTGCCTCCTGCTTATGCAGTCTTAGATCCAAAACGGAACGATTGTCCTTATCCTTTTAAAGAATTAAGTGGCTGTGGCATTGGCTTTAAACTCATACAAGCCTTGGCTATCTCGAAGCAAATTCCATTTAGAAAAGTTACTAAGCACCTCGACTTGGTTGCAGTAAGTATTGCAGCCGATATTGTGCCGATTAACGACGAAAATAGGGTTTTGGCTTTCTATGGTCTTAAACGATTAAACAGAAGCCCTCGCCCAGGATTGCGTTCTTTAATTGAATTAAACTCGCATAAAAAAACGCTTACCATTTCGGATATTGTGTTTACCATTGCTCCACGTATTAATGCGGCAGGGCGTATGGATGATGCAAAAGAAGCTGTGCGTTTGCTAATTTCGCAAGAGGGATTTAAGGCCAAAGAAAACGCCAACATTCTGCAAGAGCGAAACACGGCACGTAAAAAAATTGATTCGGATATTACCGAAGAAGCGCACAATTTAATTGAAACCGATCCTATTGCACAGCAAAAAAAATCGACCGTACTTTATCAACCACATTGGCATAAAGGGGTTATTGGCATTGTTGCTTCTAGGCTTATCGAAAGCTATTACCGCCCTACGGTTATTATGACCTTATCTAATGGTGTAGTAGCAGGTTCGGCACGGTCTATTAAGGGTTTTGATGTGTACAATGCACTTAAAGAATGCAGCGATTTACTCGATCAGTTTGGTGGACATAAATACGCCGCAGGGCTTACCCTAAAGGAGGAAAATGTTCCTGAGTTTTGCAAACGCTTTGAAGAAGTAGTTGCCAGAACTATTACCAAGGATATTTTAACGCCAGAAATCACCATTGATGCCATACTAGATCTTAGAGATTTAAACAAGCATTTTTACCGCTTGTTGCGTCAGTTTGCTCCATTTGGCCCTACTAACATGAAACCCATTTTTATGAGTAGTAATGTTACAGAAACGGGTTGGTCGGCAGTTGTAGGACGTAATCACCTAAAATTATACGCTCGACAAAATGGCTCGCATTCGGTTAAAGGGATTGGCTATCATATGGGCGATAAGTACTCGTATATTGCCGATGGACAACTGTTTAATCTCTGCTTTACCGTAGAAGAAAATCGCTACAATGGTAATGTAAACTTGCAAATGAACATCAAGGATATTAAAGATACGGGTCCCGACCATATCATTAGTATGCGCTCTTTAGATGGTGAAATTGTAGCAATGCCCGCTAACTTGTCGGAAGACGAAGAAGCATACGATCCTACTAAAGCCAATACAGTAGAGGATGCAATGAATCGCGCACCCGTGGGCAACGATAACCAAGAAACTACTAATACAGATAAAACAAATCCACCTCCTACATCAGAAACTGCTGATGCAGAAACAAAGGTGGTTACAGAAACACCTGTAGAACTAGTAGTCGCAACCGATAACAAGCACAAGGCTAATACCGAAAATACTCCCGATATAGATGCAGATGAGGATATTGAAACGAGTATTGCGGAAGCAAGTTAGTTAATGATTAAGTAATTGGCTTCAAACGTTTAAATCTTATCAAGTTAAACAAACTTAAAACCGTTGATCTAAAGCAACTTTTTGCATAGGTCAACGGTTTTTATGTATATTGTGGTTTGTTTATGGATGGCTACCAAATGAACGAACTAAATAAATGGACTAGCAACAACCAAACGGTTTACTAAAAACAAATAAATGGATTCAGATAAATTATTATTAAGGTCGGATAAATTGGTAAAACGCTATAGCAAGCGTACGGTAGTAAACGAAGTATCATTGCAAGTAGCGCAAGGAGAGATTGTAGGTTTGCTAGGTCCAAATGGTGCTGGCAAAACCACCAATTTTTACATGATTGTAGGCCTAATACGTCCCGATGGTGGTAATATTTATTTGCAAGACCGAAATATTACCCGCTTACCCATGTACCGTCGTGCTAGGCTAGGCATTGGCTATCTGCCACAAGAAGCATCGGTATTTAGAGATTTAAGTGTGGAAGATAATATTACCGCCGTACTAGAAATGACCAAGCTTAAAAAGAAAGCACAAAAAGAAAAACTAGAATCGCTGCTAGACGAATTTGGGCTAGGACATGTACGCAAAAGTAAAGGCAGCGTATTATCGGGAGGAGAACGACGACGTACCGAAATAGCAAGAGCATTAGCCGTTGACCCTAAGTTTATTTTATTAGACGAGCCTTTTGCAGGCGTTGACCCAATTGCGGTAGAAGACATCCAATATATTGTAGCTAAACTAAAATACCGCAATATTGGCGTATTAATTACCGACCACAACGTACAAGAAACCCTCTCTATTACCGACCGTGCCTACCTCCTTTTTGAAGGCAAACTACTACGTGCTGGCACCGCCGAACAACTCGCCGCCGACCCCCTCGTAAGAGAAAAATACCTAGGAAAAGATTTTGAACTTAGACGTAAAAATATTGATATACATGCAAAAAGAAAGTAGTTAGGGTAGTTGGTAGAGGGTATTGGGACGGCTGCGCTGCGCCGTATTAGTTTAGTTCCTTTTTTTACTCACACAACTTATCAATCATACCATTAAAAATAAAACCGTGAAAGGGTAATACAGCATACCAATACAGTCTACCAAACAAACCTTTGGGTCTAAACGTAGCGGTTTGAATGAGTTGGTTTTTATCTGTTTTAAATTCGAGCCATGCATCGCCTGGCAGTTTCATTTCGGCATATAGTAGTAGCTTTCCTTCGGCTTTGTTGGCGTAAATAACCCGCCAAAAATCAATTACATCGCCCGTTTCAATTTTATCAATATTGGTGCGTCCTCTGCGTAAACCTACGCCCCCTACTAGCTTGTCTAAATAGCCTCGTAGTTTCCATAAAGCATTGCCATAATACCAGCCTACCTTCCCTCCTATGCTCCATATTTTTTGTATGGTAGCAGCTTTATTTCTCATATCCCGTTTGCGTTTATCTTTAAAGCAACCATAGCGAGGCACTTTAATAAACTCGGCAATATCTTCTTCTATTCTACCGCTTACTAGCGAATCTTTCCAACTAGAAACAATGGCGTTTTGCTTAATTTTGGTAAATGCCATCTGCAAAGCTTCCCGATAAGTGTGTGGCTGAATACCTAGCAGCTTATTCAAATCATTATTTCTGCAAACCACTTCTACCTTCATGCTGTCTACTAAAGAAACGGCTAAAGAATAGGTAGTAGAAGTAACAAAAAACAGCCAATAGGAAGACAAGCGAGGGGTCATAATAGGTACGGTAAAAATAAAACGTCGCAATCCTCTTTCCTTGGCATAAATTAATAGCATCTCTTTATAAGATAAAATATCTGGGCAGCCAATATCAAAATTTTTGTCGTAGAGTTTTTCGGTGAAAAGCGTTTTTTCTAGGAAGCGCAACACATCTCTAATACCAATAGGCTGGCATTTGGTATTGAGCCATTTAGGGGTAATCATTAGGGGTAATTTTTCTACTAAATCCCTAATAATTTCAAAGGAGGCACTGCCCGAACCAATCACAATACCAGCTCGTAATGTGGTGAGATGAAATTTTCCTTTACCCAATTCATCTTCTACCGCTTTGCGAGAAGCTAAATGAGAAGATAGGGCGGTTTCGTTTACAATACCGCTTAAATATACAATGTGTTGGGCATTGGTTTGGTCAATGTAAGTTCTAAAATTTTGGGCAGTTTGTAATTCTAGGCTGGTAAAGTCTTTTTGAGACGACGACATTGAATGGACTAAATAATAACCGCCATCAATATCTTTAGGAATGTTTTCTAAGCTTTTTTTATCTAGCAAATCTACTTCTACCACCTCTACTTTATGGGCAATAGACTTAGGGATGGCCAAGCGATCTTTATCCCTAGTACAACAAACAACTTTCTCGTATTTTTGAGTTAGTAAGGGCAATATGCGTTTACCAATGTAACCTGTTGCGCCTGTTAGTAAAACTTTCATCCTTTTAGTTTGGTGATTGTT
>JAHDBT010000725.1 GCA_020630215.1 Bacteroidota bacterium | reverse complement strand
TAAGTGCAAAAGATCAAGTAGAAATGACGGATTTATTTTTTATGCGTTACTTAGATAGCAAATGCTCCAACTGCTTTTTCGCAACCTTCCCAATTAATTTGGGTATTTAAATCATTGTACAAATAATCTTCGGGTTCTAGTAAATCGGGAAATCCTTTCCAGCCAGCAGTTGGGCCGTAGAAATTGCCAGACTGTGCTTGCGGGTCCATCGCCGCCCGAATAATGCCTGTTGCGCCATCTTCTGCCGACTGTGCTCGATTCATAAAATCACTCTCTCCTGGCATTCCTCCGTCGGCGGCTGTTGTTACTTGCAGTTGGGTTAGTGCGAGTCCTGGATGTGCTAGTAGCGGAAGGACATGGGTAATATTGGCTTCGTCTAATTTTCTTTTTAATCCGTAGGTAAAAGCAGCATTTGCCAATTTGGTTTGGTGGTAACGCATCCATCTAGGCCCTTGAAAGCTCCAGCTTTCTTCGTCGGTACCATCGCCGCCTAAATCGCCTCCTTTGGCTTCAAAATATTGCGGTTCTAATGGTGGGCCTAAACGAGCCATTGAGGAATGGTTGACCACTCTTGCTTGTTTGCTTTTTAGTAATAGCGGAAATAATTCTTTGGTAATTTGAAAGTGCGAAATAACGTTGGTTTGCATTTGCACATCATAACCATCTGCTGTTGCATAATCTTTTAATGCCATTACGCCTGCATTATTCACCAGCACATCAATTACTTCGTATTTATCTTTTATCGCTTTTATGGCATTGCCTACACTTTCAAAACTTTGTAGGTCGCATTCTATCGAATCGAAGGTAGCTCCTGGTACTTGTTGCTGTAATTGTTGCAAAGATTTTTCGGCTCTTTCGCTTTTTCTATTTAGGAGAATAACCGTTGCTCCTTTTTTGGCAACTTCTCTGGCGCAAACAAAACCAGTTCCTGTAGTTGTACCTGTAATAGCAACTACTTTACCAGTCATATCTTGCGAATGTTGGTTAATTACGGTTTCGAGATGTAGGGTTGGTACTTGGTTTACTTGATTAATCATGTTTTAATTTATTGAGGGTCGAAGATTAAGTAATAGTTGCGAATATACAAAAATGTTTGGATACAATGGGTAGCACCATTTTTTGGTAAATGTGCAGCTAGAATTAATTTTGTTATTAAAGCGTATTATCGAAATACCAAGTAATTGGCTGCCAATCAAATAGCAAGTACTATTCCGTCAGAATTTTATTAATCTTACGAATAAACCGTGGCACCCAATTTCCTCCACTAGAAGTAAGTATTACAATTCCATAATTCTTGTTAGGCGTTATAGAATAATCGCTTTCAAAACCATCCATATCTCCTCCATGACCAAAAGTTTCGTTGGTCCATTTTACCATTCCATAGCCATAATGAATTCCAGAATCTCCATAGATTGGTATGATGTTTTCTGTAAGCACCAAGGCATTATTATTTTTGTTGTTATATAATCGATAGGCTTCTATTTGTGCAATCATAATTTTGGTGAGGTCATCGGTAGAACTATAAATTGCAGAAGGAGGTCCAAGCTTACCCATTTCCCATAATTGCATTTCTTCTAATCGTTTATCTTTTTTATACGGAGTAACAACCTGTTCATTTTTATTGGTAGGTAGGCTAAGTGCTGTACTTTCCAATCCATAGGGTTCAATAATATACTTTTGGAGCAATTCGTCGTAGGTGCTATTACTAGCTTTTTCCAAAATAAACGCTAATAATGCGTAGCCAAAATTGGAGTATTTATGTTCCCCTGCTGATTTAATTTTCATCTTTTTGAGGTTTTTCTTTAAATCAGTAAGGGTATAATTATAAACATAAGGTTCTCCATCTCTTCTTTTGTAAGCCGATTTCCCATTTGGTGGCACACCAGCGGTATGATGTAGCAATGCCTCAATGGTAATTTTATTTAATTTTTTAAAGGTCTTCTTTTTTAATGGATGATTTAAAAAATGAGTAACAGGTTGGTTAGCCTTAATTTTACCTTCCAGTATTAAATGTTGGGTAATAATGCCAATGAACATTTTACTTAGGGAAGCAATTTGGTAAATACTATTTTCATCAATCTTTTGCTTTTTACTTCTGTCTTTATGTCCATAGTTTAAAAACTTTTTTTCATTTCCATTCACTACAATAGCCAAACTAATAGCAGGTATATTTTCCTTCAACATTAAGGCTTCTACTTCTTTATTAATAAGTTCGATTTTATGTTGTTCGTTTTCTATTGTTTGGCTCTTACAAATAGTTTGCTTGAAGCAGATAAAGGCTAGAAAAATAATTAATTGGTAGCTATTCATGATTTTAATTTTTATGAATTTAAAACTCAAAAATAGCTGCCTTTCTATAAAAAAGCTACCTAAAAACGGGGAATGTGGTTAAACATAGGGTATTAGGGATGAAGAGGTATCCTCCATTAACGAATACTTGGATGGGGATTATAATTTGGATGGCAATGTAACCATTACCGACTTTAATCTTTATCGTGCAAATTCTAGCAAAACAGGAATTTTATTGATACAATATTAGTCGCATAATTATAAATATTTACTGTTTTTTTATTACGACTGGGTGCAGCTCCATTTACATTATACTAGACCACATCAGGTTTTGTGCAAATAGTTATTCACATTTACATCAAGC
>JAHDBT010000724.1 GCA_020630215.1 Bacteroidota bacterium | reverse complement strand
AAGTGCAAAAGATCAAGTAGAAATGACGGATTTATTTTTTATGCGTTACTTAATCCCGAAATATAGACGAAAAAATGGTACTAACCAAAAAAAGACTATATATTTATTGTTTCCTAACTTATCACGGTTTTTTTTAGTATTGCTGATGGGCGTGTTTCCCTTTTATAGGAGTTTAATGACCTGTTTATCCAAGCGGTTGACACTTTTTGCTACAAGCCGGGAGGCTCAGGTTGGGTACGAAAATGTCGGCATTAAGTTGTAACTAAATACTTGTGAAACAAACAGCAGCTCGAAGCATCTGTACATTATCATCTCCAGATGGAATGCAGCTTACCCGATCTACCAACAAGTATCTTAACAGATAGTCGAAGCACCTTATGTTAAGTACACAACATCCGATTGAAACAGCGTGTTAGCTAAAACTTTGCGTCTATATCCTGCGCCTAACTTGAAGTCGGAAGACAGGGGACACTTGACCCTGCTGCCCCGTCCAGCCTCCCGGCTGGAGTGTAACGGGCCTAAAGCCTCTGGCTTGATGTCAACTACTTTTAACGTTTAGATAAATAGGTCATTTTATTTAACACTTTAAAGCGGCGAAGCGTAGCCGTCTAAATACCATGTGCTATGTACGCTCTACTAAAAAAAGTACTTTCTACGGATTGCAAGTTAGTGTATGAAAACAATAAGCTACCGTGTGCAAGCTTATTGGACGCCCTTATTATAAGTAAGAGAAGCAAAACTTTTGAAAAACGACCCTTAAATGACCAAGTTATGCTGTTTATTTTACTATATTTGTTGCTATAAATAAAGCAAAATAACTCAACTTAACTCCTTATTTATGAAAAATTACTACTATTTATTTTTATTCATAAGCTTATGCATGGTTTTTCAGCAAATGCAAGCACAATATGTAAGTAAGGTTCGCTTATTAATTACAGATAGTGCCGATGGTAAAATAGCAACTATAGATACACTCTTAGATGCTAAAACCAACATTACACAAGTGTTAGAAAAACTAGGTTACGACGATGCAACTTTATCTAAAGCTCAAACATCTAGCCGACGAGAAATTACGATTGCTACAGAAGAAATTGTAGAATTAACTGGACAAACAACTAGCACAAGCAACCTTGATAGAAAAAGCCGTATTGACAATACCAATAGCCAAAGTATGGATATTAATAATTACCTAGCAATACCACCTGGCGCAAAAGTAGAAACTTTACCTGATGGTAGTAAAAGATATATTACTACCAAAAAAGATGCTAATGGAACTTATACGGAGGAAAAAACAATTACTAAAGGAACAAGCGAAAAAGTAGCCGACCGTTCGGGCATGACTAGTGGGTGGGTGCAAATGGAAAAAGGAAAACCGCTTCCGCCAACCGTTAACGAACCCCTAAAATGGCGAGGCGATAGCTACGAACATCGAGTAGACCCGCTTAACGTAATCAAACTAAATATCATTATCGCAGATTGTGATATGTTTGATGCCTCAACACTTAACAAAAAGGATGCTTCTCTACTTAATAAAAAAGTAATAAATATAACCGACTTTAGTATAAAGCCAGATTTTGAGGAAGAACACTATCTCTTTTCCTTTTCTTTGCCTAGCAGTGAAACTGCAAAAATAGAAATTTTTGACATCGTAGGCACGCCCACTTACGAAGAAAATTTTTCAGGCAATTACAAAAAATTTGTCAAAGGCTTTGATCTTTATAAGAAAGGCACTTTTTTAATTTTAGTACAACAAGGAGATAAAAAGTTTACACAAAAAGTTACTTTTGAATAGGATTTATAAAACATGTGTATTTAGTGATATGTATAATTGATTTTTGCATGACAATTGATTTTAATATTGGTTGTACTTTTATGCAATTCTTTGTTACAACATCGTTTTATGGTTTCGTATTGTTAAAAAGTACCTGACAAGCCACTAAGAAAAACGCCAACTACAAACGTCAATTACTTTGTTGCTCTGCTAAATAAACCGATTTTGTAACAAAAAGAATTAGTAAAGTATCAGTTGCTTCTATATTACTACCCTTGCAACACTTTTTAGAAAAGCGCATTTTTTTACTATTAACATTCGATCATCTAAAATTTAAAAGAAAATCTTTTAAATTACATTTAAAACTTAATTATGGATTTTATTGCTGTTAATCTCAAATATCTTAGAACAAAAGCTGGGCTAAGCCAAGGGAAATTTGCTACACAAGTTGGTTTAAATAGAGGAAACGTTACTTCTTACGAACGAGATGTAGCCAAGCCAAGTATTGATACGATTCAGGAAATTGTTAGCTTCTTTCAAGTTGATTTTACTGATTTTATCTTTGTGGACCTAGAGCAAAAGGTAAATGCAAGTTTACACAATAACTTGCCTCCTAGCCAAAGCCAATCCAATACCATACATACAACTAACAGTCATCAAGCTTCTGCATCTAATAACTACCTCAACGATTTGCAATGGAGTGCATTCCTAAAAAATATGCATAAAATTTCAAATAACCTTGAAAAAATTTCTGGTGATTTGAGAGAACTTATCGATTTAAATAAAAAGCAAATTAAACGACAGCAAAAAGCAGAAGCAATATAGCTGCTACCGCTTAATTTATACTCAACCACATCGGGTTTTGTGCAAATAGTTGTTTAAGTATTACATCAAG
>JAHDBT010000723.1 GCA_020630215.1 Bacteroidota bacterium | reverse complement strand
TTGAAAAATATAATTAAATTTCTTGGTGGACTTTATTTTTTTCATTTCACTTAAGCGTATATACTCAAATGCAAGTGGTTTTTCTGCGTTCTTTTACCTAATGATAAAACAATTCAATCAAATGCGTCAACACTTTCACGAAATAACAGTTATAGGTTTTCACCTCGACATGTACCAACATGTAAACAATGCTCGGTATTTAGAATTTTTAGAAGAAGCCCGTTGGTATTACTACAAACCCGATTTTGAATCAGGTAAGTTTGAGGGGAGGGGATGGGCATTTTTTATTGTAAACATCAACATCAATTACAGATCGGCAGCGCAGTTAGGAGAGGTGTTAGTTGTTGAAACTCGTCTAAAAGAAATTAAAAACGCCTCCATGATTTTAAGCCAAGTTATAACCAACAAACACACCCAAAAAAAGGTAGTCGATGCCGAGCTAAAAATTGTAGTTGTTAATCAGCAGACCAAAAAGCCTACCCCTATTAAAGGAGAATTAAAAGATATTTTAACCATAGAGTGGAATAATAACGATAAGTGATGGAGGTGAAATAAAATGGACTATTATGTGCAATTTTGACGAATTTAAACTACGTCATCACTACAAATTACTTAAAATTTTCAACTACAATTGCAATAAAATAATCTTACTAAGTATAGAATACCAAAAAATAAACACACCTATAAAATTAATCAATATAACTTGCATAATAGTAATTTTTTTTTATTTTTTTTGTGCTTCCTTTCAAATATATCAAATTCTTAACAAATAGCTTGTTATACATATCAAATTCCAAATTAATTATATTTTTCGCTTCTTAAAAACTGCTCTGCAAACATTCCATATTTGATAATTCAATTAAAAATCAATACCTTTGAATTGTCACGAAAATGCAATAGTGGTTTTTGCTCCCCTATCTTCATTATCTACAAAAATTGCATATCCAAGATCCAAGAACAGCTCCCTTCCCCTAGTAGTATTACTTATAAATTACGTTTTTCACTCTAATTCATAATTATAAAACCCTTTACCAAAATGGAGAAAAAAAAATTAAAACCTGTTTTATGTTTATGGGCCTGTTTGGTCTTTTTAGTACTCGACACAAGCAATGTTTTTGCACAATGTGCTCCTTGTGATGCTACTAGATGGGGTTCTGGAGCTTCTTGGAATCCTAGCGAGGGCGACTTAGTAGATGACAGCCCAGGGCAAAACCAAGGAAGCGCAGTTGGCGTAGTACGCTGCGGTAACTCTGCCGAAACTTGGGATGCAATTTCCCAATGCGATTATGCTGCTGGTGGCGACTATGACATCAGTTCGCAAACTGCCGCAGGTTGCGCTGCCGCAGAACCAAGTAGCCCAGTAATTTGGATTAACTACGACATCCGCCCTTATGGAGGGGGATACGAATTTCAACTTAATGCACAAGGAGGCAACAACGACAATTTAGGCTGGCAAATTTGGTACAGCAACGCGCCTACTTCTGCTTTAGGAGCCAATGACCTATCGGGAGCATGTAGCGACCTTACCCTGCTAGAATGTGGTGTAGGCAATGTCTCATGGACTGATCCCGCAAGCCAAGTGCCAACGCCTATTTTAGAACTACCCACTAACTTTTACATGGCCGTTTACAACATCGCAGGCACACCAACAGCCGAGTGGATAAGTGAAGTAAACTTTAAAGCTCGTAAAGGTTGCGGCGATTTTGGCTGCCGCTTAGAAGTTGACAACTCCTCCATTAGTTGTGATGCTGATGGCTTTACTGTTGCTGTTGATTTATCGGGATATGGTGGTACTTTTAACATCGAGCCTAATTGTGCCGATGCTAGTGCCGACCCTAGTTCGGTTACTTTTATTACTATTGCCGATTGCGAAAACTTAGCCAGTTACGAAGATTGTTTAGCTGCCCTCAACCAAACGGTTACCGTATCTTACCCTGCTACCTGCGATGCGGATTATAGCATCACTGTTGCAGACGGTCCAGAATGCCCTGCGGCTACTATTGCAGCTCTTGGATGTGATGGTGTTGGCGATGATTGTATTGCTCATCAACCTTGCGACGATGGCAACCCGTGTACTACTGGCGAAACAGAAGGCATTGCTCCGAATGGCGATGTTTGTGTGCCTTGTGGTGGCGGCGGACCCTCGGATAGCTGCGATATGAACTGCGTTACTTATGTACCTTGCGATGATGGCAACCCTTGTACAACAGGCGAAATAGAAGGTATAGCTGCCGATGGTTCTATTTGTGTACCTTGTAATAGTGGTATGCCTTCGGATAGCTGCGACCCAAGTTGTATTACTTACCAGCCTTGCGACGATGGCGATCCTTGTACGATAGACGAACAGGAAGGTGTAGCAGCGGATGGTTCGGTATGTGTACCTTGTGGCGATGGCGTACCTTCAGGAAGCTGTGATCCAGCATGTATCACTTACCATCCTTGCGACGATGGTGACCCTTGTACCATAAATGAAGAAGAAGGGGTAGCAGCTGATGGTTCGGTATGTGTACCATGTGGCGATGGCGTACCTTCAGGAAGTTGCGACCCAAGTTGTATTACTTATCAACCTTGTGATGATGGCGATCCTTGTACGATGGACGAACAGGAAGGTGTAGCAGCCGACGGTTCGGTATGTGTACCTTGTGGCGATGGCGTACCTTCAGGAAGCTGTGATCCAG
>JAHDBT010000722.1 GCA_020630215.1 Bacteroidota bacterium | reverse complement strand
TACTTATTTAGCAAATGGGGAATAGTAACAAATTGACCATGATTACGCAACAATTTCTCCTTCAAAAAAACTGTTTACCTCCATTACCTCTCCCGCTTTTAAGGTACCCAAATACATATCGCCAACACGCACTCGTACTAGGCGCAAAGTAGGGAAACCAACAGCGGCAGTCATTTTACGCACTTGCCTAAATTTACCTTCAGTAACAGTAACCGATGCCCAACTAGTAGGCCCGTGTTTATCGGCACGAATTTGTTTTTGTCTGGCAGGAAAATTAGGTGGTTCTATTAGCAGAGAAGCTTCGCAGGGAAGCGTGATGTATTTAGTGCCTTTTACGCCTATTTCTACCCCTTTTTTCATTTTGTCGATGGCGGCTTGGGTAATAATGCCATCTACTTGCACATAATATTCTTTGGGTACTTTTTTACTGCGAACCTGCTGGCTCACTTTCCCATTGGTAGTTAATAACAACAAACCTTCCGAAGCCACATCTAAACGCCCTATAGACATGGTGCCTTTAGGGAAATTATATAAATCACCTAGTAATTGTTTTTTTCGTTTTTTTACTTGCACAAACTGGCAAATACAGCCCAACGGTTTATGCAAAATAAAATGGCGGTGCTGTTTAACAAGCTCTTTTGTTTGCTCGTTCAGCACCGCCTTTTCTTCTGATGAAATCATCTGTTTCTTTTATCGTTATTTTTCTAGGTAGATTTATTTTCTAAGGCTATCAAAACAGCATAGCGAAGCCGTCCAAATACCACGTACCAAATACCCGCTACCATGTACCATCTTACAACAAGCTCTTAAATCGTGGACGTTTAAGCGTTACATCTCCTAAACGTTCTTTTTTGTTTTTCTCGAAATCGCTAAAGTTACCTTCAAAGAAAACCACTTGTCCATCATCTTCGTAAGAAAGGATGTGGGTGGCTAAACGGTCGATAAACCAACGGTCGTGCGAAACGAGTAGTACGCAGCCTGCAAAATTCTCGATGGCTTCTTCTAATGCTCGTAAAGTGTTTACATCAATATCGTTGGTAGGCTCATCTAGTAGCATTACATTGCCGCCTTCTCGTAAGGTAATGGCTAGGTGTAAGCGGTTGCGTTCTCCACCCGACAGTACGCCCACCTTTTTTTGTTGGTCGCCCCCTGCAAAGTTAAACTTGCTGAGGTAGGCTCTGGCATTTACTTCGGTTTTGCCAACGGTAATAAAATCGTTGCCACCGCTTACTACTTCGTAAATGGTTTTCTCTGCCACTAAATCTTTGTGTCGCTGATCTACATAGGCTAATTGTACGGTTTCGCCTATTCTAATATTGCCATTATCTGGCTGCTCCTCACCTACTAACATTCTAAATAAAGTAGATTTACCAACACCATTCGGACCAATAATTCCTACAATTGCATTTTTAGGAATCGAGAGGCTGAGGTTGTCGATTAATACTCGGTTATCATAAGCTTTACTTACGCTATCCAACTCAATTACTACATCTCCTAACCTTGGGCCTGGTGGAATAAACAACTCCAAAGTTGCTTCTTTTTCTTTGATTTCGGCACTGTTCATTTCATCATATGCACGCAATCTTGCCTTTCCTTTTGCTTGGCGAGCTTTGGGCGACATACGAGACCATTCCAATTCCTTACGCATTATTTTTTGGCGTTTCGATTCGGCTTTTTCTTCTGCGGCCATTCGCTTGCCTTTTTGCTCTAACCACGAACTGTAGTTTCCTTGCCACGGAATACCTTGTCCTCTATCTAACTCTAAAATCCAGCCTGCTACATTATCCAAGAAATACCTATCATGTGTTACCGCAATAACGGTTCCTGGAAAAGATTTTAAAAACTGCTCTAACCAATGCACACTTTCGGCATCCAAATGGTTGGTAGGCTCATCTAACAATAAAATATCGGGTTTGCTAAGTAGTAAGCGGCATAAAGCCACTCTCCTACGCTCCCCTCCTGATAAAACCGACACTTTCGCATCATCGGGCGGGCAACGTAAAGAATCCATTGCCAACTCTAAAGTATGGTCTAAATCCCAAGCATTAAACTGATCCATTTTTTCTAGCCATTCTCCTTGTTCTTCAATCACCTTCATCATCTCGTCGTCGCTCATTGGCTCGGCAAGTTTGGCAGAAACGGCTTCGTAAGCATTTACCACATCTACAATATGTTGCACGCCCTCTTGCACAATTTCTTTTACCGTTTTGGTTTCATCCAATTCGGGTTCCTGTGCTAGGTAGCCAATTTTGTACTCTTTGTCGAAGGTTACCTTGCCATCAAAGTTGGTATCTAATCCAGCAATAATTTTTAACAGACTTGATTTACCCGAACCGTTTAAACCTAGTACGCCAATTTTTGCACCATAGAAAAAGGAGAGCCATATATTTTTAAGGACTTGTTTATTAGGAGGATATATTTTACTCACGCCCTCCATCGAAAAAATGATCTTTTTATCAGACATTATGGTTTGTTTGTTTTAAGCTTATTTTTGAGATTTGCAAAGGTACTGTTTTTTTCATATAGAATGAAAAGGAAAGATACTAAATAAGTGAGTGAAAGGAATAAAATAAAATGAGCAGTTATTGCTTATTCTATTTTTCCCTTTTCACTGAAAGTGATAAAGCTCTTATTATTTTAGGAAATAAATCCTAGTTGTTTAACTTTGCTTTTCCTATTTAAC
>JAHDBT010000721.1 GCA_020630215.1 Bacteroidota bacterium | reverse complement strand
CAGAGATTACGGGATGTGTTAGAGGGAGAGATATGAATTTTTTAAAAAAAGAAACTTATATATTGCAAAATAAAAAAAAGAATTTTATGGAAAAACAAGCAAGATACACAAACAGCTAAAAATCGCATTAACTATAAAAACGCCAGCAAATAAATTAAAATCAATTATTCAAAAGGCCTCAGATGCTTAAACAGTTTGTTTAAAATCCCCCCCCCAAAAAAAAAATAAAATTGCCCCCCTCAACTAATTTCCGTATCTTTATAATTACATAAAAAAACAAGACCCACCAACTAAAGCATAATAGAAGAATGGCAAAGAAAAAAATGAAACTCATCCGATTTGATTGGGCAATGAAACGAATGCTTAGAGATAAAGCGAATTTTGTTGTTTTAGAGGGATTTTTATCTGTTTTACTACAAGATAAAATTAAAATTAAAAGCATTTTAAGTAGCCAGGGTAATAAAGATAATGAGGATGATAAATACAATGATGTGGATATTTTAGTAGAAAATACTAAAAGCGAATTAATTATTGTAGAGGTGCAAAATACTAAGCAGATTGATTATTTTCATCGCATATTATATGGAGCAGCCAAAGCCATATCGGAGTATATAAGTGAAGGGCAGGCTTATGAAAATGTTAAAAAAATTATCTCTATTACCATCGCCTATTTCGATTTAGGGCAAGGAGAAGATTATGTGTATCATGGAACAACACAGTTTAAAGGATTGCACAAAGGTGATATATTGAGCCTTTCATTTCAGCAAAGAGAGAAATATAAAAAAGATAATGTATCCGCAATTTATCCAGAGTATTGGATTATAAAAGCAGGATTATTTGACGAACAACAGGTGAATGACGAATTAGATGAATGGATATATTTTTTCAAAACAGGAGAAGTGTTAGATACTTTTACTGCCGATGGTTTAGAAGAGGCTAAAGAAAAGTTAGATAAAATGAAACTGTCTCCTGAAGAAAGAAAAGCGTATGAAGCGTATGTGGAAAGATTAAGGAAGTTGGCGAGTAAACAAATAACAGATATGCAAGATATTAAAGATTTGATTAGAGAAAAAGTAGATGAGAAAGTCATTAAAACTGTAATAGGTTTAAATAACAATAACGTTCCTATTAGCATTATTGCAAGTTCGCTAGATATTTCGGAAGAAAAAGTAAAAGCAATTATCAAAAAAGCCTCTACCTCTTAAACAACTTACCTTACTATTTGATCAAAACACCAACACTTCCTCACCTACTCCACACACAATAGCCCACGAGCAACGCTTCCTGCTAATTGTTCGTATTAAATTACAAACTTAACAAATAATAACGGAGAAATAAATGCAGCTACCAAAATATTACCATCCTTAAAATTGCTTCGACCGTGCTAAATATTGTGCTGCTTTTTGGGTATTTCCCAATGCTAAATACAATTCCGAAATACGCTTAAAAGCGGCCTTGTTGGGATTGGTTTTTACTACTTTTAACAAAGGAGCTAATTCTTCATTCACACTTTTAATAAACCTCGTTTTTTGTCGGCAAGGGTAGCATAGTTTAGGTGATACGTCGGTAAGAATTTGATAGTCCTCGTACCATTGTTGTTGTGCTTTTGCAGGAAATTTAAAATCAGTTTTACAAAACTTGCAGCAAATTTGGCGGGGTACATAATACAAAATAGGCATCCATTCAAAAGCCAAATAACCACGAGTGTTTTGCTGTTTCCAATTGGCAATAATTATTTTTTTGCTAGTCATACAATCATTGCAATACCATTTTATTTTGTCGTTTTTTATTTGCTCACTCGATAAAACATCAACCTTAAACCGATAATGTTTTTGTATCCTAACATCATTTAAGGAGCTATTTTTAGGAGGTGTTTCTTGTTGGCAATGTGGGCAAATTAATTTTTGATTGGGCATCTTTTTTTAATTAAAGTAATGCAAATTTATTTTCTGTCAACTCCAAAAATAATAACTTCCATTCCAATAAAAATGGTTTCATATAATGGCTTCATCCCATTTTTTTTAGCTACTTTCGTAGATGCTAAATTATCTTTGTGAATAATAGATACCAACTGATTGGCAATCGGTTTATTAAAGCCAAAACTTTTTAATTGTTGGGCCGCTTCGGTGGCAAAACCGTTACCCCAAAATTTAGGAAGTAACGAATAGGCAATTTCAAAGACGGGTTTATCGTCTAAGGTTCTTGGTACAATGCCGCCTGAGCCAATAAAAGTATTACTAGCTTTTTCTACAATGGCTAAATGCCCTAATTGTTCGGTTTCATATCTTTCAAATTGTTTGTTAATCCAACCAGTAGCTAGTGCTTTGGGTGTTTTATTAACATCAATGCCTAAAAAATGTAGGCGGTCGTTATTAATGAAAAAGGGTGTCCAATCAGAAATGTCAGCAGGGGTGAATTTTCTAAATAGTAGTCGTTGGCTTTCTTGCTGGAAATAGTTCATGGTTTATTTTTTTTGGAAAGGCTAAAGATAATAAAATCAAAATTAAAGGACTTATTTTGGTTTTTAGACTTACTATTTTTTCAAAAAATAGTAAGTCTCTAACGCACTATTTATGACTATTCTCCTAGAACAAGCCAAGTTCAACAATTTGTGTTAGTAAACCTGCATTTTGTGTTATTACCTAATAACTATTTTCCTTAGTTTTGCATTCGTCAAGTATTGATTATTA
>JAHDBT010000720.1 GCA_020630215.1 Bacteroidota bacterium | reverse complement strand
CCACAAGCAACCATTGCATCAGGATAAACATAGCGATTTTGGCTGGCAATATATAATTGCATATCGCTATTATAAACGATACAATCTGTATCATCTAAATTTTCGGCTAATCTTCTTCCTGTGCTTTGAGCAATAATACTATGAGCAGCCGTCCCCCCAGCTATTGCATACACCTTCCCATCATGATACTCCCATTTTTCTTCAGAAGCAGCATTCATCGCTAAATACTCTTCTACCGTGTAGGTTTTATTTTTTATAGCATTCATAACTTTAATCTTTACTGGTTTTCTGTTATTATTACTCCTTCTATCTTATTATAAATATCTTTTAAGGAAAGGCTAATTTGCAAGGAGTGTAAGTAAATGCTATCTGTTAATTTATAAGCAGAGGCAATTTTCCATAAGTCGTTCTCTTCTCGATAGAAAGATTTTACAAAAACAGCGGTTGACTCTATTAAAACATATTCCTTAAAGGAAGGAATCGTTTTGTACCAATTAAATTTTTCTCCTTCATCCTTAATCTTTGTACTTTCAGAAAGTACCTCTATAATTAAAATGGGATTGGTTAATTGCAACTGTTTATCATCTGCATATTCTTCTTTACCACAAATTACCATCGCATCAGGATAAACATAACGGTTTTGACTAGCAATGTGCAATTGTGCATCACTAGTATAAGGAACACAATCTTGATCTTTAAGTCCATTGGTAAGCGCAGCTATTACATTCGCAGAAACCCTACTATGCTTAGGCGTTCCTCCAGCCATTGCATATACATGCCCATCATGATACTCCCATTTTTCTTCAGAAGCAGCATTCATCGCTAAATACTCTTCTACCGTGTAGGTTTTATTTTTTATCGCATTCATAATTTTATATCTTGATAACTTAGTAAATATAAGCTTATTTTTTGACAAGCACAAATATAAAAGCATGTGATTAAGCTTAGTGAATGAGAAAAATAAACTCCACCACTTTGTTTATTCTTTTTTCCAATTCGGCGTTGCAAATACTCGCAATAGCGGGCTATTGCTGCGCTTTGCGCCTTGACTTAAAAAAAACAATTGCACACTTTGGTGGAGTTTATTTTTCTCATTTCACTTAGGCTATCACCTTCTCCAAAGCAATTCCCCTAGAGCCTTTTATTAAAAAATGCGTGTTGGTAAAAGCTTGTTCCGCAAACCATTCCTTAGTGTTTTGAGAACGCTTAAAATGTAAAAAACCACTAGGCATATTGGTCTTTTCAAACTCCTCCCCTACTAGTACAACTTGGGTGAGTTTCATTGCCGCTAGGCGGTTTACTATTTCCTGATGTTCTGCCAAGCTATACTGTCCTAACTCCAACATATCGCCTAAAATGACTACTTTTTGCGAGGCTACTAACTGTTCAAAGTTTTGCAACGCAGCTTTCATGCTACTAGGATTGGCATTGTAAGCATCTAGCACATAAGTATTGCTGTTTTTTTGCATTACCTGCGAGCGATTGTTAGATGGCATATATGCTTCAATTGCCGTTTTAATAGTTTGCGGAGAAATGTTAAAATACGAACCAATAGCGATAGCTGCCAGTACATTGTCAAGATTATAAGTACCTGTTAGTTGCGTATTGATAGTAAGATTTTTTTCGGGCATAGCATTGACCCATTTCACCCCCAAATAAGGTTCTGCAACCGCAACTTCCCCATTTACTTTTGCCGATACATTACTGCCATACGTACTGCGATTAGGCAAACTAAAAGCCATATTAGAAATACGAGCATCGTTTAAATTCACAAAGGCAGTACCATCGTGTTCGGTAATAAAATCAAACAGCTCGCCTTTGGCTTTTACAACCCCCTCAATGCTGCCAAAACCTTCGAGGTGTGCTTTGCCTATGCTTGTAAGCAGTCCGTAATTAGGAAGCGCAATTTGGCACAAGTCGGCAATTTCGTTAATGTGGTTGGCTCCCATTTCTACTACCGCCATTTCTATATCGGGTTGAAATGATAATAGGGTAAGTGGCACACCAATATGGTTGTTAAGATTACCTTTAGTAGCTTGTGTGCGATAGGTGCTGCTGAGTACAGCCATTATTAACTCTTTAGTCGTTGTTTTACCATTAGAGCCCGTAATACCAATTACAGGGACAGCTAATTGTTGGCGGTGATGCCTTGCTAAATCTTGCAAGCTTGTTAGGACATCTTCTACTAGTAAACAGCGGTCGTTGGTTTGGTAAGTGGCATCATCAGTAATGCTGTAGGCAGCTCCTTTTTCTAGGGCAGCAGCGGCATATTTATTGCCATCAAAACTGGGGCCTTTTAGGGCAAAAAATAATTGTCCCTTTGTAACTTTTCGGCTATCGGTTGTTATGCTAGGATGTTTTTGGTAGAGGAGGTATAATTGGGCTATTGTTGTAAACATAACTTTAGATTTTTAATTCGTGATGCTGAATTTTATAGGATTGTTTTCGTTCAGGGGGATAGAGAAAATTCATGAATTTTCTCTACGAAACCACCAATAAAAAAAGGATGCTCTAATCCCAGCTTATGTAGATTAAGAGCATCCTTTTTTAGTAGAACCTAGCAGTAAAAATCGTCAGCATAAAAACTGACAGCGAAACGGTCTGACAGTGAGCATCAGCGAACGATCTGACCACTGACTGCTAAAATCTACACTTCAAAGCTCATTAAATCTACAAAATCTTGCAGGCGTTTATCCATTTGT
>JAHDBT010000719.1 GCA_020630215.1 Bacteroidota bacterium | reverse complement strand
TTTTACTAGGATTTAACGCCACTCCTACTTGTATGGTAGTGCTTTGGCTGAAAGGGTTAGGAGAGGCAGTGCTAGAAAATAAAGTGCTAGTATTTATCAGCTCCTCCATCCCTACAATAGCAAAATTAGAACTTAGGATGTTGCTTGTTGTGTTGGTTACAATAGGTAAATTGTAATCAAAATAAATGTAAGCGGTATTGTCTACAGTAGCTCCTTCATTTACAGCTGCTTTAGGTGAAATGCGGTACTCCACAAAGCCATGACTGGCTACCTCGTTGGTGGTGCTGTCGGGTAAAAGGATGTTGTTGAAGTGCCAAGTAATTACGCCATTTCCTTCTAGGTGTCTAGCAGCAGGATGGCTTTCTCCTAGGAATTCGAGAGTCGTTACATCTAGGTTTTGACTTATGGTGTCTACAAGGCGTACATTAAATGCTGTATCGGTTCCTGTATTTTGGAAACGGATTTTGTAGGTCAACTCTTGTTCTAGGTTTACATATCCTTCTGCAAATTCTCCTAGGGGGGAGACTTGTTTATCGTTGGGGTCGTAGGAGCCTACTACGGTTTGGTATGCTACTTCTGTGTTGTTGTCTCGGTATAAATCTATTTCGTAAGGGGTGATGTAAATGGAATGAGTTAGTTGGTCCTCTATATTTACAGTTGGCGGGGGAGCTACTTGCATTAGTAGCTGCATAGTTCGATATTCTCCAGGTGCTAAGTTGCTGTATTCCCAAGTGAGGATGTTATCGGTGTAATTGCTGTACGCTTCATTTGCGAAAACATAACTTACATTTGGGTCGTGGGTAAATTCGATGATGCCACTTTCGGTTTGATTGCCTAGGTTGCGGTAACTTATCCAATAGTTTGCTTGAAAACCAGGGCGTGCTGTACCTAAAGTTACATTAACCGACACATCATGTACTGGAATTATTTGAACGCCAAAACTATTACCAGCAGCTACTTGTGCACTACCTACATCAAAGCTTACCTCGTTTATTTCTGGGCTAGAGGTTTGGAGCCAATATTGTTGCCCTGCCCAAGCTATAGTATACTCGGCAATTGTTGTATCTACATACATTGTATAATTTCCCAAGGAATCGGTTAAGGCATAAAATGGGCCTGGTTCAGCTACTACAATTTGATTAGCGACACCTGTTTCTTCTGCGTCTTGTAATCCGTTTTCATTTTCATCTAAATAAACAGTACCTATAATTTGGTTGTAGTCGAGTACATTAGTAGGCGGCATATCAAAAGTAGCTATTTCGGTGCAGCCATAATTACTTGTAACTGTAAGGCTATAACTACCAGGCGCACAAATTTCAATACTATCTGTAGTTGCGCCTGTACTCCATTCGTAAGTAAGCTCTAACAGGTCTGCTGGTGCTATATCTGCTCCTAAATAGGTGCAACAGCCTGTACACAAACTTGCATCCCAAGGTGCTATATTGAGGGAGCTTATTGAGGGAGGAGCATCTGCTAAAGTGATACTTGCAACAACAGCACAGCCTGTAGCATCGGTTACGGTTACCATATGTGTGCCTCCAACAAGACCAGTAATGGTAGGTGTATTAAGCGCAGCATCGTCATTCCATACATAAGTATAAGGAGGAGTGCCACCCATCAATTCAACAGTAGCTTGACCATCATTTGTACTACAAATAGGACTCTCTCCTATTATATTCACATTTGGATAGCCCTCATCACCAATATATGTTGTACCAATCCCCGTACAAGCATTAGCATCCGTAACAGTTACGTCGTAAGTACCTTCTGCAAGGGCTGTTCCATCCTCCGTACCAATAGGCCAAGTATAACTATAAGGTGCAGTGCCACCAAAAGCCACAGCTATTGCAGCACCATTAGCTTGCCCACAGGCAGCATTTGTTGTTGTGATGCTGACTGTTAGCAGCTCCGAATCGCCAATTGTTATGTTTGCAAAATCAATGCAACCAGGGCTATTGTTGCTTACGGTAACACTGTAAGTATTGCCACTACATACATTAATATTGTCCGTATTTTCTCCTGTACTCCATAAGTAAGTATCATAAGTAGTATCGAGCGATAAATTTGTACATTCGCCAAAGCAAATAACCATGTTATCGCTAATAATTGTTGGCGTGCATTGTGCCATTAAGGAAGAATTATTAATGGTAAATGCTAGTAAACAGTATAGTGTACTCAGTATTAAGCGTTTATTTTTCTTTTTCATATTACAAGAGATTGGTAATTTTTTTTCATGGATTAAACAAGTATGGTGTGTTTGTGTTTGTGTTGGTACAAAGAAAGTGGTAATTGTAAAATTTCGCAAAGACAGAAAAAACAATTTATCCTTCAAAAAAAGTAAATTTTGCTTGTTAAAAAAACATCTATAAGAGAAATAAAACAATGATATTTAAACACATACAAATTCGATTAAAAATAAATCAAACCTCTTTAAAAAAATCAATCCTTTCGATTAAAAACATTAAACTATTAGGGAAGTCCATTCCTCTAGGATATATTTAGGGACGCAAACTAAATAAGTGTCCGTTTTGACTTCCTCTTTTCGCACTAGGTTGCGTTGCCAAATCCCTTATTACGCTTAGGCGTAACGCGGGTTTTGCCGCCTTGCCTAGCACAAAAATATTTCCTCAAAATCAGCAACTTATTTATTCTCCGTCCCTTAGTGAAATGAAAAAAATAAAGTCCACCAAGAAATTTAATTATATTTTTCAA
>JAHDBT010000100.1 GCA_020630215.1 Bacteroidota bacterium | reverse complement strand
AAAAAAAGAACGCCCGGTCCAGCCTCACGGCTGGAGCGTAACGGGCTTCAAGCGTGTCGCTTGATGTAAACTTAAACAACTATTTGCACAAAACCCGATGTGGTCGAGTATAATTATTGGTGCCAAATGCACAAAACCTAATGCGGGTTAGTATATACTCCAGCACGTTGGGTTTTGTGTAAGTTTAGCCCTCTCCTTTCCGTTTTTGTATTAATGAAACACTGCGGTTTATTTCAAGTTTTAATCTTTGGTTCTGCAATCTTTCCTTTTCTGCTGTTAAAAAACCTTCGCTTTCAGAAAAACCGCTAAATGCCCGTAATAATTTCCATTTAATTAAATCGTTGTTTTGATTTACTTCGTAACACCTTTGCAGCAGTTCATAAATATGGGGGCTGTAATTGTAAAAGCAAATATAACCAATTGCATCAATCGCCTCTGCTTGCTGTTGTTTACTCATTATTTTAAACTGGCTTTCTAAGGCTGCCAATGCGTCTTTTCCTATGTGTCCAATTATTCTTGCTGCAATGTCTCTTGGTAATGGGTAGTTGTTTTTTTTAAATTCTTTTTGGGGAACAACTTTGTGTTGATTGCTTCCTATTTTTCCCAATACTACAATCAAAGAATTAACAGTTGGCTTCCCAAAAGCCTCCAATGTTTTGGAGATTTCAATTTTCGAGTACAGTTTTTTTTCTTTCCTCAAGGCTTTTATCAAACAATCTATTATTTCATTCGTAGCGTTTCTATTTTTTAAAAGTCTTGCGCCTAGTGTTCTCTTCACAGAAATATTGCTTTCTAGTAAACACAATTCTTCTTCTAGCAAAAAATTGCAAGATGCCAAATTAAACGCTTGTGGTAAAAATCCTCTTTGTTCTAATTTTTCTTTATTACTTTTCATTCGTACGATGTGTTCATTTTAGTTTATTGGCAACAAGTGTTAATATGCAGCATGTATTTAGTATGGAAAACAAGTAGTGCCCTACAGGTTGTTCTGGTAAAACGCCTAGAAAAACAAAAGTTTCAAGTCAATTACAAAGATTGCAAAGGGGTATAAATTGTGCTTGTTCTTTTAACTATCTTCAAATTTTATAATAATATTGCTCCTCGGCCTTTGTGCATTTATTTTTCAGGAAAACTTTTAACATTGCTTGGTTATAGCTATCTGTGCCGCCATAATAACTTTTACAACCTAATGCTTTTAGTTTCTGCAAACCTGTTAAATGCAAAATTTGCCCATAACCTTTCCTTCTTTGGCTAGGCAACAAACCTAAATAATTAATTGCTCCTTCTTTTTCTCCCGTTGTTGGATGAGGCATTGTTCGCAAATTTAAAACTCCTATTATTTCCTTTTCATAACTTATTACATGCATTAAATCTTCCTCCCACAAATCACCCAATTCTTTTTTATCCTGATTAAAAAAATCTTCTGCCGATAAATTCGATAAATCTATTTGAGGATCTCCCTTAGAGCTTTCATAATAAACATGTTGATACTCCGCCAATGGCACCTCCTTAAATGGTACTAATTTAAATACTATTGAAGGAGGCATTAGCTTTAACAAATCATGTTCAAAAACATAATTAATATGAGCATTTACAAATTTGCTTTTATCCATAAAATATTTTGCCCGCATTGTTTTAGAATTTAATTCGAGTACTACTTTGCATTTTTTTGCTAGGCAATCCTCATAAAATTCGTTTTGTAATGCTTCCATAAATAAAGCTTCTTCTTCTTGCGCTACTACTTCATATCTCCAAATCCATAAAATTTGAGGGTTTTGAATACTCCCCTTTATAGCAGCAATTTTTTTTCCATTTTTTATTGCTGCATACTCAAATTTGGCATTACTTATTTCCTTTGTTATATCTATATTCGAATGCATTTGGTTTTTCTTTTTTATTAAATGACTAATATTGTCAAACTATTTTTTTGTTGACAATCAGGCTTGTTATTTATTAATGATCAATTACCAATACAATTATTTATATCGAATTTGTTTTAAATCACCTTATTTTCACCTAAAACAAATTAAACCTAAATTATCATTCATTAGCTGCTGTTAATACACCTCTTTAATTTAATTAAAGCTGCTTACATTTATTCTTGATTTCATTTCCTTAAATGTTACTGTTCCATCTATTAAAAATGAAACTAAAAGGGTGTTATCTGCCTTGCTGCATTTATCATCCATAATATTTGTGTAAAAAATAAAATCAGGTATGCTATCACTATTTAAATCGCCACTCCATAATAACCTTGGTGATTTATATGTACTGTGTTTCTCAACACTTGAATTGTAATAATAATTTTCCTTCTGTATATCAACATTAAAGTTTTCATTAAGCTTTTTTAATTGCAATAAATAACTCATTGTATAATTTAAAGAATCTAATACAATATGAGCATCTAATGCATAAGCAGTTTTAAATGAAAGACGTTTTCTTTCATAAGGATAAATAAACCTTCCGATATTAGAAGCCCCATGTTTATTTGAACAATCTTTATAGATAGATGATTTTATGGCGTTAGGAAGTGTTCCATAACTCCCGATAAAAAAATTATATACCTTATTTGTTTGGGGATTTAATTTAATGAAATTATTCAAGGAACCCCGTTCTAGCGACTTATCATGCAGCGCTTGAATTTTAAGATAATCAAACGCTAATTTTATTTTCAATAATTCAAAAACGGTACTATCGGCTAACAATTTTACTCCATACCAATTACGTTGCTCATCAAAAACATTAAAATTTAATTTATCATACGTTCCATTTTCTACTCGTTCAAACTCATCTTCAAATTCGTCTAAAACAACAAACTCCTCCTCGGCATATTTTTGAAAAGATAAGGCAACAGGAAATAAATAGCTAGAAAAAGCAAAGCCTGTATCTTCTTTATATTTTATTTCTACCCAAAACCCTACAAGGTCATCTATCCTTATCGTATCTTTTTTATGTAGTGCTAGTACTTCCACTTTTTCACCAAATGAAAGTGCATTTAATCTAGCAGAATTAATGGCTTTACTTTTACGCATACTCAAACCAGAGGTAGCTACTACGGTATAATAAGATGGGTCGCCATAGCATATTTTTGCGCTAATTAGCAATAAAAAAAACAGCATTTTATTCATACTACATTTTGTTTATTTTCACACATATGGGTGCTCGAACTCAGTTAGCTTCTATTATTATTTTTTCAAAAACAAAGGTATCCCGAAATCGTCCTTTCATTTCTACATCCTTTTCTATGAGCTTCTTTTTTTGGAGTCCACACTTTTCAAGCACCCTCTTAGATGCCAAATTCAACACATCACAAGTTGCTTCTATTTCACTTATAGCATGGTTTGTAATCATAAAATCCAATAGCCCTTTTGATGCTTCTGTTGCATAGCCTTTATTCCAGTAAGTTGGATTGATGATATACCCAAAATTACCTCTTTTTTTATTATTTACATTAATTCGGAATCCACATCCTCCAATTAATTGCTTGTTATTTTTAAGTACAATCCCCAGTTCAAAGGCTCTTCTTGGCACCTCCTTCCTTTCTTTAATTGATTGCTCAATAAAAGCTTTTGTATCATCTTCTGTGTTTGGTCCCCAGGCTTCGTATATCAATATGCTTTCTTGTTTAGCATATTGGTGAACCCATTCCCAATCCATTTTTTGATACTCTCTTAGTATCAATCGTTCTGTTTCTATTTTTATCATACTGTTAGTTCGTTGATTTTTAACTTGTTTAGTTAATTGGTTTACTGCGCTGTTAAGGTAGTATTGGATATTGGGGAGCGTTTTTTTTCTATTTCTCCTCCTCTCCGACTTTTATCTAGTGCAAGTAATAAAAAAAATATAATTAAATTTGGTGGCCAATAAAAACGCACATCGCATTTTGCATATTCATAAAAACGTACCTGGTGTATTAGCGGCTATTAATAATTGCCTTAGTGATTTAAATGTAAATATTGTAGGGCAACATTTAAATACCAATCCTGATATTGGCTATGTAGTTTTAGATGTTGACAAACCCCTTATTACGCTTAGGCGTAACGCGGTTTTTGCCGCCTTGTATAGTACAAAAATATTTCCTCAAATTCGGGCACTTAGTAACGCATAAAAAATAAATCCGTCATTTCTACTTGATCTTTTGCACTTATCCTGCGTTGCAAATACTCGCCGTAGCTTTTAATAGCCGCAAGCGGTTCTCTTAGCTTAAATATCCAAAGGGATATTTATTTTGCTATCGCAAAAAACACACGTTCATAGCTGCGTTTTGCGCCTTGTCTAAGCACAAAACCTCTACGTACAAATTGTCGGATTTATTTTTTAAACGTTACTTATTTATTCTCCGTTCCTAAAGGATATTTTTTTTTTTGAGGACACCGTTCTTTAATAAATGTTTAGCTAGAATTAATTATGGAATTAAAACACGAAGTAATTGGCTATCAATAAAATAAAAATGGATTGCTACATTAGCATGGAGCTGCACCTAGCAACATTTACTTTTTCTAAGTAAAATTGATTTGCTTAATTATACACTAACGTTATTAAATTTTCACTACTTTTAGTAATTCCCTCCACTTAGTATCATTACTAATTTCTAGTAAATAAATTCCACGTGATAAATGGTCTAGCAATAAATGAATAAGTAACATTGCTAAAATAAAAACTATTTTTTTCATGGCTTTTGTATTTTAATGAGCGTGACAGAATAATAATAACTAAAACCTCACATCTGTGCCAATGGCAAAAATAAGGGCATTTTTACTGTAGGTGCTAGTTGTGTTGCTAGGTGCTACAACGGGTACTTCTAGGGGTAAGCCTGGGGGTAGTATGCCGCTAGAGTCGATGGGTTTGTGTTCGTAGGTTTGGCTTTCTTCGGAGAAGCGGGTGGTTAAAACGCCTATGTTTACCTTTACCTTATCTGTAAAAGTATACCTGCCGCCAAAGGCAAAAGAGTGGGCATCGGTCCAAAAATCTACGTCGGTTTGGTATTCGGGGGCAACACTCCAATTTAAAAAGGAGTAGCCCATGCTTAGGGTAATGTCCTCGTTAAGTACATATTCTAAGCCTGTTTGTAATTCTTGGTAATTGTTGGTAATTAAACTATCTCGCCCACCAAAATCGGCTTTGCTATTCCATAGGTAAGCACCGCCTAGGGCTAGGGTTAACTTAGGAATTATTTTGATGTTAATGCCGCCTGTTAAAAAGGCAGGTAGGTCAGAACGTTCGGTGCTACCGTCTAAAAAAAGGGGGTCGTTGCCTGTCGGATTTCCTTCGGCATCTAGCGTGCCGCCATCTTTGCCATCTTTCACTTTGGTAGTCAGCTCTAATTCAGTTAGGTGTTCGTATTTTAATCCAATATTAATGCGGTCGTTTACTTTTACATTGACCCCTACAATGGGCGTAAAACCAGTTCCTGATTGTACGACATCAATTTCTCTATCGGCTAGTAAACTGTCTAAAACTACGGCGGTATTTTCTAGTACAGTAGGGCCTACCAATCCTAATCCTGTTGCATTGTTTTTTACATAGTTTAAGTAAGTACCAGGGCTTTGCCAGCCACCATGTTCGGGTACATTAATTTGAATATCTCTGGTATGGCCTGTAAAACCAACTTGCCCGTATACATAGCGCACGCCTACTGCAAACGAAAACATTTCGTTAAATTGGTAGGTAATTCCTAGTTGGCTTCCTAGGAAAAAGGCGAGTCCACGAGAGCTAAAATCCATTTTATAATCGGTAATATTGGCGTAAGTAGCATTGGCACCTACTAAGTCCCATCCTAGTAAATTTTGCAAGTTCGGCACTACATCGGAGGTGTTGCGTTCTGATACGGGCAGCCCATCGAACCTTGCGCCTCCTCCCCCAGCTACGGGATTAAGTCCTAGCGAAAAAGAGAGTTTTTTTTGCCGACAGGCGAGGTAAATAGATGGAAAAACGGGGGTGCTAATGAGTCCTTCAAAATTGGTGGTTTCGGGTGCGGTATTGTAATATTGGTAGCTACTTTTTATTTGTAGTTGCTGCCTGAGTGCTTGGTTGTTAAGCGATATATGCCAACCGCTAGGCAAATGTGCAATGCCTGCAGGATTGTGAAAAACGGCATCTATTTCGGTAGAAGCTCCCCTAGCAGGCATCCGTACAAAAGCGGCGCTTTGGTTGGGGATGGTAAAAAAGTTAAACTTTTGTGATGCCGCTAAAGATTGCGATATAGATTGTGCTTGAATAGTGGTTTGTATATGCAATACCATTCCTAATAGAAGGGCATAAGTGAGTAGTAGTTTTTGTTTCATCCTTTTTAGTTGTTTAGTGTGTAAAATTGATGGTGTTTTGTATTTCTTCGAAAGGATGTTGCTTCGTTATTTAGTTACTACTCAACATCGCCTAATCTATCGCTAGTAAAAAGCCTTTCGGTCATCGAACGTAGTCGAGATGACCGAAAGATGTATAACAAACTATTTCTTCGCTAGTTTAAGGCTCGTTCATTGGTCATCTCAACTACGCTCAATGACCACCAATGAACTATTTCCTTTACTATGATGAGTAGCAACCATTTTTACCGTTACTAAGTAGCAAATATTTGTACGGTTCTGCTATGCTTTAGCACTCTAAAATGTCAACTACGAAAATTAATGTTTTACATTTCTAAAATTCTTTATTCTAAATGCAAATTTCTGACTAGGGCCAGGAATCGGGTTCGTATCTAAAATCATTTTATAATTAGGGGGTAGCGGTTCAAAATCCAGATAGTGTATAAGCGTTCCTGCAATCGTCATCAATAAAACTTCTGCCATTTTATTACCCGAACAAATATGTGGTCCTAATCCAAAGGGAGCATATATTGATGGCTGTCGATGTTCATTTCTTGGAGGAGCGTAGCGGCTAATATCATACTTATAAGGCTCTGGAAAGAACTCTGGCAAAAAGTGCGTTAAGACCATAAATACAAAAACCGTTTCTCCTTTTTCTATTGTATAACCTTCAAATTCAAATGTTTTTTTCACAATTCTTTTTTGAGCAGGGGCTACTGGATGCATCCGCAAACTTTCTAGTGCCAAAGCATGCAACGATTTGATTTTTCTCAATTTACTCATATTAGGAATTCCATCTTCAAAAGCTTCATCTACCTCCATTCTAACCTGTTTCATCAACTCGGGATGTTTCAACAAATCATATAACTGAAATGCTGCTGTATTTGCAACCGTATCTAAACCTGCAATAAAAGGGCCTATGGCAGCCGAAATCAGATCGTTTTCAGAAAAGAAGGGTTCCGTTCTACCTTCATTAGCGGCTAACAGATCGTCAATAAAATCTGGCACACGTTCCTTGTTGGGATTATTCCTATGCTCTTCCAAAACCTTACGGGCGAGTTCAAATGTTTTAGCTTTTGCTCTTTTATACTTCGGAAATTTATTTGTGAATGCCGGTTTACGATATACCATAATATTGATAAGATTACGGATAAAATAACGCAAATCGGTGAAATAATCTTCAGGAAAAGTATTTGCTAAAAAAAAGCCCAATTGATTGGTTGTAAGCCGCTGCATAAAGTCTACTGTCAAAATATCTTTACCTACCGCTTGTCTTTTAGCAAGGGCATGAATATTCTCAATAACTTCAGGAACTCTATCTTTTATAATTGCTGGAGAATACCCTCGTTTCATAATACGACGCATTTCAAAATGCTCCTCTCCATCACTTGCTAAAATAAATTTTTCTGTATTGAATTCTTTCTTAAACATTTGCCAAGCATCTGCTGTACTAAAAAAGTCCGTTCCTTGTTTTTGCATAAACCTATTTGCTGTTGGTCCTGCAAGAATAAGAAAGTTGGTTGCTGGTGTCTTAACCCGATAAACAGGTCCTTGTTTATGGTATTGTTCAATAAAAAATTTCACGGGGTCTTTCAACAAAGAAGAGGCACTTCCTATTAAAGGTGCTCCATCTGCAATTGGGATTTTTTTGGTCGCTACTATCATGCGTAAAAGTTTTAAGCGTTTTAAAGTTTAGGAAATAAAAAATTCACCTTGAGCTTGCTTTTCTTGTTCTAATTTCGCCTGCTTTCGGACAAAGATAGCTTAAAAAATTTGTCTAGCTAAGTGAAAGAAATAAAATAAAATGAGCGTTATTGCTTATCGTATTCTTTTTTCCAATTCGGCGTTGCAAATACTCGCAATAGCTCGCTATTGCTGCGTTTTGCGCCTTGTATAAACACAAAATAACTGCGTATAAATTAGGAAATTATTTAAACACCACTACTTATCTAGTGCAAGTAATAAAAAAAATATTGCCCTTCCTTGTAAAAAACAGTACATTTGCCCCATGAATAACAACGATACTATCATCATTAAAAAAAAACAGGAGCAAATCATGGAAACTTCTTTTCCAAAAGATAAAATTAAGGTCTTGCTGCTAGAGGGTATTCACTCAGTAGCGGTAGCAACCTTTAAAAAGGCTGGTTACAAAAATGTAGAATTATTGCCTAAAGCTTTACCAGAAGAACAGCTCATCGAAAAAATTAAGGATGTGCGTTTAATTGGCATTCGTTCTAAAACACAATTGAACGAAAATGTATTAGCACATGCCGAAAAATTACAAGCCATTGGATGTTTTTGCATTGGCACAAATCAGGTAAATTTGCCTGTTGCTACTAAAGCAGGCATTGCCGTTTTTAACTCTCCGTATAGCAATACCCGTTCGGTAGCGGAGTTGGTAATTGCCGAAACCATTATGCTAGTACGTCGTGCCGCCGAAAAAAATATGGCTACCCATGAAGGCGTTTGGCTTAAAGATGCCAAAGGAGCTAACGAGGTACGGGGTAAAACAATGGGTATTATTGGTTACGGGCATATTGGCTCACAAGTGTCGATATTAGCCGAAGCAATAGGCATGAAGGTATATTATTACGATATTGAACCCAAGCTGCCATTAGGCAATGCGATGTCTGTAGATAGCTTAGAAGAATTACTAGCCTTGTCGGATGTATTGACCTTGCATGTACCTGCTGATCCTAGCACTAAAAATATGGTAACTCGCGAGGTTATTAGCAACATGAAACCCGAAAGTATTTTATTAAATTTAAGTAGAGGTAATGTAGTTGACATTGATGCTTTGCGAGATGCTTTAGTAAGCGGACATCTTTCGGGAGCTGCAGTTGATGTATATCCGCAAGAACCAAAATCTAAAGGAGATGCCTTTTATACGCCTTTGCAAAAATTACCGAATGTAATTTTAACCCCTCACATTGGCGGTTCTACGCTAGAGGCGCAATACAATATTGGTATTGATGCGGCCACTAAATTAATTAATTATTTAGATAAAGGCAGTACCGTTGGCAATCATACTATTCCAGAATTAAATTTGGTGGCCAATAAAAACGCACACCGCATTTTGCATATTCATAAAAACGTACCTGGCGTATTAGCGGCTATTAATAATTGCCTTAGTGATTTAAATGTAAATATTGTAGGGCAACATTTAAATACCAATCCTGATATTGGCTATGTAGTTTTAGATGTTGACAAAGCCTCTTCTGCTATTACTTTAGCTGATTTGAAAAAGATTGATCATACCATAAAAGCAAGAGTATTATATTAGATACGTTTAAATTTAAGTAAAATTATTTTACTTACAAGAATAAAGAGATCACAAACAACAAACAGGTTTAGACTGATGAAAATAATTATTATTTCATCATTCTAAACCTGTTTTTTAATATACTATTTTGCGTTTTGTATTAATGGTAACAAATAATTCGTGTATAATTACCAAAGTGTTTTATATAAATATAAAAGCAACACGTTTTTCATAGTATATTTTTGCTTAACCGAGTATTAACTACATTATAGTTTATGCGTCTTCTAATCTTTCTGCAAATTCTATAATAGCGTTATTTACTTGTTCTATTTTTTCGTAGTTTAACGAATAGTAAATGAACTTGCCTTCGCGCTTAGTATCAACTAAATCTGCATTACGTAAAATACGCAAGTGTTGAGAAGTTATTGATTGTTCTAATTTAAGTGTATTGTAAATTTTATTTACGTTTATCACTTTTTTATTATCAATAAATTCTAAAATAGTTAATCGCAAAGGATGAGCTATAGCTCTAAGCAATTCGGTAGCTGTGTCTAGTTCTTGTTGATTGAAAGCTGCCATTATTAAAATTTTTTTTCGACGTTAAATAAATAGATTAAAATATTTAGGTGTAGTAAGGTATTAAATCGTGAGTCATTAAATATTAGCAAAAACTAGCGAGCTAATTCTTCTACTAATAATGCGATTTCTCCAATACGGTCGTGATTTAAAGAATAAAAAATATACTTTCCATCTCTTTCCGTGTTTACTACCCCTGCTCTACGCAGAATAGCTAAGTGTTGCGAAGCAACCGACTGTTCAAGTCGTAATTTAACGTAAATCTCAGTAACTGTTAATTTTTGGTGTTCTTCTAACAATTGTACAATTGATTGACGAAGTTTGTGATTAACAGCTCTTAAAGTTAGTACTGCTTTGCGAAGCAAGTCATAATCTAACTTAATAGGTGAATTCGTTCCTTTACGAATCACTACTGAATCAACTTTAGCAGATGTTCCCATTGTTGCAAAAATTTTGATTAGTAATTAAAAAAATATGGTTTCAAAAGGTATATAAGTTTAACACTTCATACCGTAATATCGTATTGGAATACCTTCTTTAAAAAAAAGCTTTGCTTTTTTTAGGAAGGTATTCTTTTAAATAATTGGGTTCAAAGTAGGCTACATCTTTGAACACATTATTGTTTAATTTTTGATAAGCAAGGGAAGATAAATTAGCAGCTGAAAACGCAATATTTTCTATAAACTTAACCTTGCTTGATTTTATAATTTGTTTAGCTTTTGCTGCGCCATTTCCAAATACCCACACTTCTTTTTCTAACTGGCTAAACATGTTAGCGTGCAATATTTGAGCTTGTACAGGGCTAATGCTATTTAAGTTTGTGTCAAAAAGGCAAGTATAAACTTCTTGCCTCCTAGCATCGATCATAGGTGCTAAAATGGTGTCCTCTTTTACCTTATACTCCTGTAGCAATTTAAATGTAAGTGCATTAAGTGTACCTACATCTATAAGTGGAATATTTAGCGTATACGCTAAACCTTTGGCTATCGCAGTTCCAATCCTCAAGCCAGTAAAACTACCAGGGCCTGAAGAGATGCTTATTGCTTGTAATTGGGAATATAAATGTTTTGGACAAACTTGTTGAATAAACTGTGTTAATTCGCTCGCATGACTTGCTCCTTTAAAGGATTCTTTTATATTAATAATTCCGTCGCTGCCTACTAAACAAACCGAACAAATGTTGCTAGTAGATTCAATGCAAAGTATCATAACAAATGTTATACAATAATAAAATATTAAACAAACAAGTTTCTAATCGGGAACAAGATTTAGTGATTGATATGAAGAGTGAGAATTGTGATGGGAATAAAATTGCTGAATAATCTTCAAATACATATCCTAATATCTTTACTAAAAAGATTTAATTAACTGACAGACAACATGACTTTGGGAGAATATAGCATTACTATTTTTTTCTTATTTAAAGGTTTATTACATTAACATAAAATACTGTTAATCATTTAAAAACAAATTTCTTTTATCCTATCTTATAGATAAAAGCAAAAGTTATCTTATTATAAATGATGATTAAAAAATCGCAAAAAAACTACAATAGCTATGGTAGGGTGAAAATAGCGGTAGTGCAGTTAGGTTTTAACCATTCATTTAAACACTTTGTTAAGCACAAGTTACGTTGCCATCAGTTTGCAAACGCTAATATACAAACATTTTTTATAACCAACAAATTGTGCATAAAAAAAAACCAATATGACAGTATCTTTACAAAAAAACCTTGAAACTAGAATTGCTTCATAAATACCTTGCAAATATAGTCCTTATTTCAATAACAACCTAATTTTAACTCATGTTCTTTTTATCAAATAACTATTTTAGCTCAATTTCCCTTCTTCCAATTATCCTTATAATCAGGCTGCTTTAATTGCAAAAAAACAATAAATAGTTAATAATCAACTATTTACAAACAAAAAAAAGCACTTATCATATTAATGAAAAAACATTTTTTGCAATAATTAAAATACTGAAAATTATGAATAAAATTCTAAGGGAATAAGGCGTTAACCGCCTCGATGCCTTTACACCTAAAGGTGTAGCTATTAAAACGCCTACTACTACAGGCATAGACAAGGCAAGAGAAATAGTGCCATACAAGTGAGGCAAGGGGGTTTCGATGCTAAAAAAAAGTACATTAAAGATGCTAATAAAAATAGAAACGACAAGAATGGCTCCTAATGAGATGGAAAATACCTTCCTAATTTTTATATTAAATAGGCTATTAAGCAATGGTACGATTACAAATCCTCCTCCTAAACCAGCCAATGCTGTTACAATACCATTTAAGATGCCTACTAAGTGCAGATACAGTATTTTAATACGATAGGGTTGATTAAAGTTTTTTCGCTCTTTATTGTCGGCAAACATTCGGTATAACAATGGTAAAAAGAGCAAAATAAAGATGATGGTAAATGCTTTTTCGGAGTAGTTAATGGTGGAGAGCCACCAAGTTAACAAAATGGCTACTATAGAGCCAGATAGCGCTATGTTGAGTACTGGCCGTAAGTAAAAATTATTTAGTTTATACTGCTGCCAACAGCCTGCTAAACCTGCAAATATTTTAGCAAAATTAGTGTTCGATACTACGAGTACGATTTTTTCTGCTTCGCTCACCTTATCTCCATACAAAATACCAATAAATTCTAAAAATATAAGCGCGTAAACTGGCCCACCTCCAATACCTAGTAAACCTGCTAGGAAACCTCCTATAGCTCCCGCTATTACCAACATTATTATATGCGCTATTTCTAATTCGATAGGTTAAATGATTTATTTTATCGCTTATTCAGTAACTAGTAAAAGTACTTTAGTATAATGTAGAAAGACTACTCGCTACGCTCGTTTTGTAAGTAATGGATTAGCAAAAAACTACTGAGTAAATAGCAAAATCGAAGCGTACTTTCTACTACTATTTAGCGAATGGGGAATAATAACATCGTTTTCACTTATTCAGCAAGGGTAAAAAGAGGGACTTTCTTGCTATGCTAAAGAAAGTCCCTCTTTTAATTTTTTATCATTTCTTGTTCAACGCTTCCTAAAAAAAATCAGGAATTTTCTCTACGTTCTTATATTTACTTACCTGCTAGTATGCGTTTATACTCCACCTCATTATTAATCAACTCAATGGCTTTTTTCACCTCCTCGTCTTCATCAAGGCTTAACTCTACTTTACCTTTTTGGTAGTAATAACGACTTACGATTTCTAATTTTAAGAGTTGGCTAATTTCGGCTTTAAATTTTTGCAAATCGTCTTTTTTCTCTTGTACTATTTTTGCTTCTAGCTTTTTAATGGTAGGAATAATAGCATCACTATATTTTTCCTTTTCGGCACTTGTTTTTAATTTCTTTAATATTTTTTCGCTTTCGGTGGTATAATCATAGGATTTACCTTTTAAAAACTGCTCAAAGTCAGCAAAGTCCGCATCGCTCAAGTCAAAATCTTTGGCAGGTCCAATCTCTTCATTTGCTACGGTATATTGCGTTGCATAATCAAAAATGAGGTTGTTTTTTAGTAAGCTTTGTATCACATTTGCTTTTGCAGGTAATTCCATTTCTACGTCGGGTTCTACACCACTGCCATCGTAAACTTTGCGTCCATTTGTCGTTGTAAAAGCAGTACGTAAGGAGTCGGCAACTTTAGTTGTACCACCATCTTGGTATCTTCCCGAATAATCAATGGCTTGTACACAGCGGCCACTTGGAATAAAATATTTTGCCACCGTTAGTTTAAGTTGCGCATTGTATACCAATGGCTTTGTTTGTTGAACAAGTCCTTTACCAAAGCTTCGTTGCCCTACAACAATTCCTCTATCGTAATCTTGCATTGTGCCTGCAAAAATCTCGGAGGCCGATGCCGAACGTCCGTCGGAAAGAACAATAAGGGGTAAATCAGGTGCTAATGGTTCATTCATGGTTTTATAAGCCTTTAGCCATTCTTCTGTTTTGCCTTTGGTTGTTACTACCACTTCTCCTTTAGGAATAAATAAGTTTACCATATTAATGGCTTCCTTTAATAAGCCCCCTCCATTATGGCGCAAGTCTAAAACCAATCCTTTTAATTCCGTACTATCTTGCAGGGCTTTAATAGCAGCAGCAACCTCCTTTGTACAGGTTTGTTTTAAAAAGGTTTGCAATTTCACGTATCCTACATCTTCGCTAATCATACCATAATGCGGTACTGATTTAGATTGGTCTTTTGCTCGTACTGCAACAATGGGTTCGCTTAGGGCTTTTCCTTGTCGTTTTATATTTAGTTTCACCTCTGAGCCTGGCTGCCCTCTTAGTATTTTCACCACATCATTTACGGTACGGTCTTTTGCATCGGTGCCATCAATGGCGGTAATTACATCTCCTGGTTTTAAGCCTGCCACATCTCCAGGTTGCGCTTCTAGCACTTCGGCAACCATTACATATTCGTCTCGTTGTATTAAACTAATACCAACATCAGCGGCGGCTGTTTGCTTCATTCTATAGCCTTCAATTTGCGCTTCGGTAATATAATTGGTGTATGGGTCGAGCGATTTCAACATGCCATCTACGCCTTTGCGCATCAGTCCCGCAGGTTCTATATCATCTACATAACTGTTATTAAGTTCCCGATATAGCTTGGTAAACAAGTCTATGTTTTTTACAATTTCAAAATAGTTACTATTGCCTACAAAGGCAAAAGACACCAAACATAAGCTGATGGCTAAACTTGTAATAAGGGTAACTCTAGCTATTTTTTTCAAGCTCTTATTCATAGTTTACAAGATGATTTGTTTTTAGCAGCATGGTGTTAAAAGCGTGAACGTACTAGGGTTGTTTTTCAACATCCTGTCGCACGTTCACAAACACACTTACTTACCTAAATGCTTTGTATTTTAAAAATATTACGAGTTAAGTTTGTTTCAAATACGGCTTTCGTTGCTGTTCAGTATGGTTTTACTTTCTACTTAATATTTTGTTGTACTCGGCAGTATTTTCTATAATTCGGAGTGCTTCTTTTACATCTGGGTCGTCTTCCAATGTTTCCTGAATTTCTCCTTTTTGAAAATGGTAACGCAATACAATTTCGTATTCGAGTAATTGTTTAATTTGCGTTTTAAATTTATCTAAATCTTTTTGTTTATCGTGTTTAATTTTTGCTTCCAACTCATCTATTTCTCCCTTAATGGCATCGTAGTATTTATCCTTTTCGGCACTTTCCTTTAAGTCTTTTAGCAATTGTTCACTTTCGGTAACATAGTCGTAATCTTTGCTTCCTAAAAACTTCACAAAATCGGCATAATCCGCATCTGTTAGTTCAAACTTATCTGGTGTAGGAATGCTTGCATTTTTTTCTCTATATTCAGTCGCATAGTCAAAGATAAGTTGTTTCATCAACAAACTCCTAGTAATGTTACCAAATAATTCTGTTTCACTGTCAATATCGGGGTCAACGCCACCTGCATCATACACGGTACGTCCCTTTTTGGTTTTAAATGCAGTACGCAACGAGTCGGGTATTTTGCCTAGGTTATCATTGTATCCACCCGAATAATCAATGGATTGAATACAACGGCCGCTAGGTAAGTAGTACTTAGCAGTTGTTAACTTTACTTTAGAGTTGTAACCAATATTTTTGGTTGTTTGCACCAATCCTTTTCCATAGCTTCGCTGGCCAATTACTACACCTCTATCCAAATCCTGCACTACGCCTGCCACAATTTCCGAAGCCGAGGCTGAACCTCTATCTATTAAAACGGCTAAGGGAATATCAGTATCAATAGGCTCTTTACTGGTTTTATAATCTTTGTCCGATTCTTGTTTACGTCCTTTAGTACTTACTACCAATTCTTTTTTAGGAATAAAAATATTGGCAACATTAATGGCTTCGTTTAATAGTCCGCCAGGATTGCCTCTTAAATCTAAAATAACCGATTCTACCTTGCCGTTTTCCTTTAGTTTATCTAGGGCATTTATTAATTCCTCGCTACAATTTTCGGTAAAGGTGTTTAATCTAAAATAAGCCGTTTTATTATTCACCATACCAGCGTATGGTACACTGTTAATTTTTATTTCCTCTCGCTTAATCGTTTTCTCCATTGTTTTACCAGCACCATAACGTTCAATACTCATTTTAACATTGGTGCCTGGAGTGCCTTTTAATAGCTTGCTTATATCATCGGTTGTTTTGCCTTTTACCGATTTACCTTCTATTTTTATAATTTTATCGCCTGCACGTAAATCGGCATCATGTGCAGGAAAACCCTCGTAGGGTTCTGCAATAATGACATAATCATCGCCTTTGCGAATTAATGCACCTACCCCACCATATTTTCCAGTAGTTTGCATTTTATAACCTGCCATATCTTCTTCCGAAATAAAAGAAGTGTACGGGTCTAAAGAACCCAACATCGCATCAATACCAGAACGTACAAATTTATCTGGATCGATATCATCTACGTAATAAGCATTTAATTCTCGAAATACATTTACAAAAACCTCTAAGTTTTTGGTAATTTCAAACAAATTGCTTTTTACAAAGGCTGTTGATAAAATAGTGCTTGCAATTAAAACTGCAAAAAATATTAATCGAACTTTTTTAAACATAAAAATTCCATTTTTTCTGAAAAAGAATAGCGCATTTTTCCTAATAATAACAACGAAGTAGTTTTATAAAACAACCACTCAAGAAGTCTTTATCTTGCCAGTATTTAGTATGCTTAACTTTTTTTAACTAAAAAACCTGCTATTAAGGGAAGCCGAAAAAAATAATCTACCCATCTGACGGACTCTTTTTCCTTTTTGCTGCGTTAAAATTTTTCCACGTAGTGCTGCTATGTGGAAAAATTTTGCCTTGCTAAAAGAAAAAATAGCCTCGTCAGCTTGGGTACCTTATTTATTGCGGCTTCCCTAACGCCTACTTTATTGGAATGTTGCCAATAGGTTTTGTTTAATTTGTTTGAGAAAAACATTTAAACTAGTGACTCAAAACCTAAGTTCTTGATGACCCAAGCCTTGTCTTTTTTTCCT
>JAHDBT010000718.1 GCA_020630215.1 Bacteroidota bacterium | reverse complement strand
TCCGTACCTAAAGCAAAGCGTACTTTCTTCCTTCTACTGCTATTTAGCGGATGCTGAATAGCAACTAAAATTCAATATAGGCATTCTTATGAAAACAATATTTCAATTAGCGATATTAGTACTTTTGGTGCTAGGAATAAGTTGCAATCAAGGACAAGAAAAAGCAGATACCAATAAAAAACCTGCAACCAGTCAACAAAATAACAATGATTTTGTTACTACTTCTACAGGGAGAAAAGTGCCTAAATCAGAAAAAGGTATTACCGTTGCAAATCCCGATGGCTGGGAAGATAAACAAATGGAATTTCAGCAACGTTATTGCGAATCCATGATGGAAAATATTGAAGGATTAGAAGGCTGGAAGTTTTGTGAATGTTTCCTCGATAAAATTCAATATTACTATAAGCCCATCCATTTTAAAGAAGCCTACGACGACCAACAAAAATGGAACAGCGAATGCTATCAAGAAGCACAAAAATAATCATAGGTGTGTTTTTTTAGCATATAGAACGTATATAGCAAAGAATGTTTTATTTTGCACTTTATAAATGTGATTAAACACACCTAAAACGGTAAATTAATAATTATATATTTACTCATCACAAAGGATAGGTTTGAAAAATAATAAGGCAAATTAAGAAAATAAAGTAGTCAATTTGCACAAAAAGATTTTTCCATAGACAAGGCGGAAAACGCAGGAATAGCGAGCTATTGCGAGTATTTGTAACGCAGGATATGGGGAAATGTTGAAGTGGAAATGACTAATTTATTTTTGTACTTTGCCTAAAGCTAAACCAATCCTTAAAATAAAGAATATTCATGTCAGAGATTAAGAACTTAACGGCTAAAGATGCACTAGCACGTTTACAAGCAGGTAACAATAACTTTGTTGCCGATAAATTAGACGGTAAACTACAAGATTCTACTCGTCGTTCTGCTTTAACAGGGGGACAAAACCCTTATGCGATTATACTAAGTTGTGCTGATAGTAGGGTAGTACCCGAATTGGCTTTTGACACAGGCTTAGGCGAAATTTTTGTAATTAGAGTAGCTGGAAATGTAGCCAACACCAGTACGATTGCTAGTATTGAATATGCCGTAGCCCATTTAGGGGTTAACCTTATTGTAGTGCTAGGACACGAAAGTTGTGGAGCCGTAACCGCTGCTCTTGCAGGAGGCGATAATGGCTATAACCTCAACCATTTATTATCACATATTTTACCTGCCCAAGCAGCTTCTGAAGATAAAAGCGTTAACGGCGTAGTACGCCAAAATGCAGTAACAACTTCTGGTGCATTAGCCAGTCGTTCTACCATTATTGGTAGTTCAGTAGCTAAGGGAAGTTTAAAAATACTACCAGCTTATTATCACTTAGGAAGTGGTAAAGTAGAGTTTATATCGGAAGAAGTATAAGATATACTAAAAAATAATAAAGGCTATTGGCAATTTTTTAACAATTGTCAATAGCCTTTTTACTATTCTCTTTTATTTGTTGAACTGTTGTTTAAATACTAAAAAAAAATGTCCTCCAACAAACCCAAACGCATTTTTTTACTGCCAGGTTTTGGCGAAAACGAACAGACTTTTCGTAAGTTAAAATCCTATTTCACCAATTACGAACTAGTAGATGTTGATTATCGGCCCTTACTAGCATTATATTCCATCAGTAATTTTACCACACGGGCATTTGTCAATCGCTTAATAATTACCCATAAAATTACCGAGAACGATATACTGATAGGCCATTCTATTGGCGGCAATATTGCTTATAATATTAGCCAATTAACCAACAGCCCAACCTGCCTCCTGTGCTCCTTTACCGATCCTAAAAAAGTAGCTAAAGAAGTGAAAGTAGAATGGATAGCCGAACGGTTTATTGCTTTAACAGGTTTGCGAAATTCCTTTATTGCCAAACGCATTTCCAACAAATACAAAAATCGCCCATCGCATGAAGAGATGATGTATGTAATGCAGAATTTCAAATCTTTTAAAAAAGCTCATTTGCGAATGGTGTATCAATTTTCGCATCAAGCTCCCCTTAGTACACACCGCCCTCCCGACTTACGCATTCACGCCCTAAAAGATCGGGTTGTTTATACACCCGACGAGCCTTTTGAGGAAGTGCCAGGCGACCATTTTTGCCACATTTTACATCACCAAAAAGTAGCCGAAATAATTTTAAAATGGTTAGGAACCTAGGAGGAGGATAAAAAACATGGCTATTCCGCATTGTTTATAAAGCGAGGATGTTTTTTACATCAGTCAATTATTTTTTATTCGTTGAAAATACTAAATCTCTCTGCAAGAAATGTATTGCCATCTATCATCCCAAAATAATCGGCAACAGTTGGGTCAACTTGGAAGGCAGCAATAGAGGCATCGGCATCTGCTAAAGCTTCCCAAAATACGATTACCGCATATTTGCCATTCGCATCTGCGCCACTTGTAGGTCTAATAAATCCTAGCTGTACACTATTATTATAAACCAAATCACCAGGAAATAGTGCTTTTAGTGATGGGATATAAGCATAACCATAACCATTTTCCCCTGTTTCTGCATTAGATACTTTGTCAAACATAAATAGTATAAAGCTAAACAATATTGAATTGTTTAATTTTATTAATTTGTTTATATTTTATGTTGTTTAAAACGGGTAATTGTTATTTATGATAGGTTTGAGAAACTTCAAAACTATCTTCGAACCAATTCCAAAGAATAATTTTTCCATCTTTTACTTTTACACGT
>JAHDBT010000099.1 GCA_020630215.1 Bacteroidota bacterium | reverse complement strand
TAAGGTGTCGGCACAAGTTGTTCCTCCTTGGGCAATTACAAATAACTCATCAAATAAAGGAGGAGGCAATTGTATTTGTGGGGTTTGGTAGCCATTGCTCCATTGGTAAGTAATATTACTTGTATCTGAAGTCTCTAGTTTAACAGTAATATAAGGGGTGTTTAAAATAAGGTCTACATTAAATATCTCTAATAAACAGTTGCAATCTTTTACAAATAAACTAACCGTATAATCATCAGAAGAAAGACAAGAGAGTTCGTCAGGTAAGTTGTAACCAAAGGTGTAAATGCCTGCTGGTTTATCTAAAAAGGAAACTTGGGTCGCATCTGTTGTATTTATGGTGATAGTATCTTGCGGGGCAACAAGTAATTGCCATACCCCTAAATCGGTAATATTGGGAATATTAGAATTGATTAAGCTATCCATATTGATGAAGTGTCCTTCGTCGCATTCGTTATTAGATACAATTGCAGCATTAGGCAGCCCAAAGGTAAAATTCTCGCTGGTAATAACCTGTAGGGTAGCGGTATCGTCACAATCATTTTCGGTTACGGTTAAAGTAAGGGTCGTATCGCTTTCAAAAGCTCCTTCAAAAAATTGTCCCAAACTACCATTACTCCAAGTATAACTACCTGGGCTTGCTGCTGCAATAGAGAAATTTTCGCCAGCACAAACGTAAATGGTATCGGTACTTAAAGTAGCATCAGGCACATCTGTTACTAGAAGGTTTATGTAGTATTGTCCTAAGCAATCAGCAGTAGGTTCTGCTAGTGTGTAGGCTAATCCGTAAACGCCAGGAGCTAATTGATCAACAAATAGATTGTTGCCCTCAATCGTACTATTAGGAATTCCCTCGGGAGCAAAAATTTCCCATTGTGCGCCTGCTGCCTCAAACCCAAGGTCATTTAAATTGAAGGGGATGTTATTGCAGATAGCACTTGGTAAATTATCATTTGTACTGCCAGGGAAACAGTCACAACCATCCACGTTTATGTATAAACTAGTACTAACAATACCACAAATAGGATTGTTAATATTATAGGTGAATAAATAGTTTCCAACAGGTTGGCCTTCAAAAGAAATATTATTTAGGTCTGCTAAGTTAATGCTTGCGCCTGCCGGAAATTCTTCCAAAGTCCAAGAGCCTAATCCTATAGCATTTTCTGCTACTAAAAAACAATTTAAGTTTAAGTCGTTAGCGGGAAGTCCACAATCTGACGGATTATTAAAAATAATAGTAGAGCAAAGAAAATCTTCGTCATCAAAACTAACAGTAGGAAAATCTTCAATAAGCACATCTATATTTTCAACGGTGCTACAGCCGTTGTCATTAGTTACGGTAACTGTTAAGGTTTGTTGGTTCATAAGCGAGAAGTCAATGCTTTGGTTGGTACTGCCCGTATTCCATGCGTAGCTTGTGCCACCATAAGCGGTAAGGGTAAAGGTTTCGGCTTGGCAATACACAAAGGAGCAGTAAATAGGTTCGCCGTTTAATTCAAAACTTACTTCTGGTGCGGCTAATACTTCAATCGTTTGATTAATAAACTCATCAGGGCAATCGTTTAAAATAAAGGTGAGGGTATAAATGCCAGGAGCCGCTAAGGTGCCATTTACATCCGTATCGAAATACACGATGCCAGGTCCGCCATTTACAATACTAGGTATTTGTGAACTATTATTGGGTACTTGACTAATATGCCACGTTCCCAATTCATGATCGGGATCAAGCATATTTTCTAGATTAATGGTTTCGCCTTGGCAAATAGGATAGTTGCCCCAATACGCTATTTCTGGTTCCAGTATTGTTAGAGAAGGATTAGGAGCGCATTCGCAATTAATGACATTAAAGTTTAAATTTTGTATATCCTCACCACAAAAACCACTATCAACAGTATAGCTTAAATCGTAATTGTTTGTTCCATAAATAATGGGGTCAAATACAAAATTCCCTAAGCTATTGGCAGCAGCTATGTTATTATTCAAACGCCAAGTACCGCCTTCAATAAGTGGTGTAAAAATAGTAGGTTCGGCATTAAGGCAGGTGGCTGCTTGTAAGGGATAAAATCCAGCCGAGTTGACTGCGCCAAATATTACATTCACACTGTCTATTTTTTCGCAACCTAATTGATTGCTAATGGTAACGCTGTAATTAAAGGCGGTGGCTTCGTCGGCACAAAGATTAAAAGTAGTACCCGTAAAGCCATCGCTCCAAAGATAGGTCTCACCGCTTTGGGTATCAGCTAAACTAATCGTTGCTATATCTCCTACACAGTAGTTTTGAGGACTTCCCCCTTCAATATAAGCATCAATAGTAGCTACTTCAATAGTAAGGGTATCTGTACCCGAACATGTATTAACGCCTCCCGTAGAACTCGTTAAAATATAAGTAGTCGTAACATCGGGTTCTACGGTAATAGTAGAACCGCTATAAACCAATCCATTATCATCTATCCATTCAGAAATGCTGCCACCGTTACTTGTTAGCGTAATGCTTTGTCCTGCTGTACAAATAAGCGGTTCGATGTTAGGCGTAATAAATACATCCAATACAGTAACATTAAAATCAATATTATTAGTAGCCGAACAGCCATTGGCACTAGTAATTGTTACTTCATAACTAGACTCCTCGTCAGTAGGCAAAACAGATATTGCTGATGTTTCTTCACCCGTACTCCAAATGTAGGAATCGTACCCTGTTGGGCAGGAGAGGCTTACATTTTCTCCTATGCAAATATTGTTACCTGTTATATCTGTTGTAATAGTTGTATCAGGAATGTCAATGTTAATATTTATATCATCTACTGCCGAACAGCCATTGTTATCGCTAACAGTTATGGTATAGGTTGTCGTTGTTGTGGGGGTAACAATTGTGGATGAATCTGTAATGCTGGCATCGTGACTCCATGCATAATTAGCAGCTACGCCGTTAGCGATTAGCTCCGTACTTTCTCCTAAACACAGTGTTTGGTCAAGCCCCAAATCTACTACAGGTGTAGCTAGATTTACTTCAATACTCGCTATATCCGAACAATTGAGCGCATCACTTACCGTAACCGTATAAATGGTAGATACTGTTGGAGAAACGCTAATACTAGCGCCTGTTTGTGGAGGGGTTGTATCCCACTCATAGTTACTGCCTCCTTCAGCAGTTAGTGTTGTTGTTGCACCAGCACATATTATAACAGATTCGTCTAAAATTGCAGTTACACTACCTATTGTAACAGTCGTTGAGTCTATGGCAGTACAACCGTGTACATCCGTAAGGGTTACGACATAAGTAGTCGTGGTAGCCGGATTTACATTAATTGTTGTGCTTGTTTGTGGAGGCGTAGTATTCCATTCGTAGGTGCCTTCTATTGCTTCTATCACACTAATATCGGTACTAGCACCAAGGCATATATTTTGGTCGGGGCTGGCTGTTACTGCTAGTGCAGATAAGAACGTAACAGGCGTGCCTACCGTACTAATCGTACAAGCTTCCTCTAAATCTGGAATGCCATCGTCATCTATATCCGTAGTACCTGCAACGGCAGAAATATAGTAGGGGGTATCAGTCGCTATGTCGTCACCTGCAGTAAAGGCACCATCAATACTACTTGCAATAATGCTGCTGCTAGTAGGAAAGCCATCTTCCGTATGTAGTACATAAGTTAGTACAGAAGTATCGCTAATGTCTATTTCTTCTAAGGATATATCGCTGGTTTGTTCTGCACAAATAAATAATGGTGTAGTAGGCATTTCACCAAGCACATCTCCAGGGCAAACTTCGCAAACAATCGGTTCGGTAGTAGCAGACGCACTACAGCCTCCACTATTAACAACTGTAAAATTACTGCCTTCGCCATTCGGTACAGTAACATTAAAAGAGGATTCGCTTATTGTACCCTCATATGTTCCTGTTACTTGAAAAGGAGGGGCAGTACTTGTGATGAATACTGTAACAAGGTAGGAACCATCTAATGGATTACAAATACCGACTTCTGCCTCAATAGAAATAGGTGTTTCTTCACAAGGGATGAGTACATTAACGAACACACTACCAACAGCAGTACAGCCATTTTCATTACTTACCGTTACCATATAGTCGGTCGGAATATTGGGGCTTACCTCAATTTCTCCTGTTGTTTCCTCCGTACTCCATTCATAGGAGGAGGCAGGAGTAGTTGCTGTTAAAGTGATGCTTTCGCCTAAAAAGATGGTTTGGTCTGGACCCACATCTACACTTGTACTGTCTACGTTTACAATTGTTTGATCAACTGCGGTGCAACCGTTTTCATCGCTTGCGGTTACGGTGTAAGTGGTTGTAGTAGATGGATTGACATTAACACTTGTTGCTGTTGCTCCTATATCCCATTCGTAAGCAGTACCTGTTCCTGATGCACTTATTGTAGCAATGGAGTCTAAACACATGATTTGTTCTGGTCCAGCATCAACGCTTATACTTGCTACATTTACAATTGCTTCCGCTACTGCGGTACAGCCATTTTCATCAGTAGCAGTTACGGTATAAGTAGTCGTAGCACTTGGACTTACATTAATGGTAGGACTTGTTGCTCCATTACTCCATTGGTAAGTACCATCAATTTCTGCAATAACGTTAATATCTGTACTAGCACCTGTACAGATGCTTTGTTCCAGGATTTCTTCTATAAATGGGTTGCCTACGTTTATGGTAACTTGGTCAACCGCCGTGCAACCATTTTCATCACTTGCGGTTACGGTGTAGGTAGTTGTGCTGCTAGGTATAACGGTAAGGGATGCGTCTGTTTGTCCCGTATTCCATTCGTAGTTAGTACCAGTACCTGTAGCATTTAAGTTAATGTTATTACTGTCACCGAAGCATATTGTTTGGTTAGGACCTGCATCTACTGTTGCGCTTCCTACGGCTACGGTAGTTTGGTCAACCGCAGTACATCCATTTTCATCGCTTGCAGTTACAGTATAAACGGTTGTACTAGTAGGGGTAACGGTAATTATTGCGCCTGTTTGTCCCGTGTCCCATTGGTAGGTAGGGTTCGTAATTTCTGCAACAGCATTAATCTCAGCATCAGCACCGAGGCATATAGTTTGGTCGGGGCTTGCTTCTACTGTTGGAGAAGGAGTAATCATTACGGATGAATTTAGATGGAAAAGACATACTTCATCAAAATTAGGGTTTTCATCCGCTAAGGTTACATAAACATTATAAGGCAAGGTGGAACCTGTATTATTTTGTGGAAATATGTAAGTAATAGTAGTCGTGCTACCTACTGTAGAAACATTTTGTTGAATAAGAGTAGCAGTACCATTGTTAGGGCTATACAACTCTGTAGCTGTTAAAGTGCTACCTAAATTGTAGTAGAAGTTAATTATTCCCACATTATCAATATGTTGAACAGTGATAGTAGCCTCTTGTCCAGAACAAATTTCACTTGGATTAACAACTAAGGAGGTGAATATATTCTCCTCTAAGCATTCATCTGAACCAGTTATCATTACGGTAACTTGGTCAACCGCCGTGCAGCCATTCGTATCACTAGCAGTTACAGTATAGGTAGTTTCAACAATAGGACTTACCGTAATCGATGCGCCTGTTTGACCATTATTCCATGAATAAGATGTGCCTGAACCTGTTGCCGTTAAGGTAGCACTATCGCCTGTATCAATGGTTTGGTTAGGGCCAGCATCTACGCTTGCACTACCTACCGTTACAGTAGTTTGAGCAACGGCTGTACAGCCATTTACATCACTTATAGTTACGGTATAAGTAGTGGTAGAACTTGGGTTAACAGTAATAGGTGCTCCCGTTTGGCCAGTATTCCATTGGTAACTTGTGCCCGTGCCAGTAGCACTAATAGTTGCGGAAGAACCTAAACAAATACTTTGGTTGGGACTTGCCTCTACATCACATGGTGTGTCCTCGTTAATACTTACGGATACCATATCAACAACAGTACAGCCATTCGCATCACTAGCGGTTACGGTATAGTTAGTGTTGGTGCTAGGACTTACCATAATAGAGGCATCAGTTGCTCCTGTATTCCATTCATAAGAGGTGCCTGTTCCAGTAGCAGTTAAGGTTGCACTATCGCCTGCATCAATGGTTTGATCGGCACCTGCGTCTACGGTTACTTCACTTACCGTTATGGTTACTTGGTCGGTATCTGTACAGTTAGCACCTAATACTGGTAATAGTGGGTTTGCAGTTACTGTTACGGAGACGGTGCTAGTTGTAGAAAGAGTTACGGTAATAGATTGTGTTGTTTCGCCGGTACTCCATTGATAGGAAGGATTGGCATTAGTTCCTGCTAGTGGTTCATTAACGGATAAGGTGATAGGTTGGTCAGGACAGATAGATTGGTCGGGTCCAAGATCGGCATTGGGAATAGGTATATATACCGCTACTTCATCAGTAGTTATGCATCCATTTGGGCTACTTGCAGTTACTTCATAAATAGTATGTGTTGTAGGACTTACTGTAATTGATTGTCCTGATTGTCCTGTACTCCATTGCCATGCAGTACCACCTTCTGCCGATAAAGTAGTACTCTCCCCAATACATACTTGCACATCTTGTCCAGCATTTGTTGTTAGAAGTTCAACATTTACTGTTACTTGGTCAACTGATGTGCAACCCGTTTCATCACTTGCTGTTACAGTATATGTTGTGGTTATGGAGGGACTAACGGTGATGTTTTGTTCTACTTGTCCTGTATTCCATTGGTAAGATGTGCCAGTTCCTGATGCATTTAGGGTTGTACCTTCTCCTAAACATATTGTTTGGTCGGGGCTAACATCTATATTATTATCACTAACAGCTATCATAACAATACCACCAATGTTGCAAGCTCCTGTTAGTGAATAGGCTAGGGTATAAGTACCTGGTTCAGTAGCAGAAAATATATTGTCATTTATATTATCACTACTCCAAATAGCTTCACTAGGTAAATTTACCGTTTCTCCTAAACAAATATTTTCAGGAATGTCAGAAGTGTCTAATGCTTCTTCATTTAAAATGATGTTTACAGCAGCCGTTGCTGTACATCCTGTAGCATCTGTAATGGTTAAGGTATAAGTTGCATTTTGAAAAACGGTAAGCCCAAAGCTCGATGTCGTGATACAGTTACTCCATTCGTAATTAATAATTCCAGCACCACTTGCTTCGGCACTTACAGTTACATTGTCGCCTATACAAGCGGTTAGGTCTGGCATAGGTTCGATAAAGCAGGCTTCTTCTCCAAATATAGTTAATGTTACTTGGTCTACTGCAGTACAGCCGTTAGCGTCACTTGCCGTTACAGCATAGGTGGTAGTTAGGGAGGGGTTTACAGAAATACTTTGTCCTGATTGTCCAGTACTCCATTGATAAGAAGAGCCAGAACCTGTGGCTGTTAAAGTAGTGTTTTGTCCTGCTTCAATGGTTTGGTTAGGACCAGCATCTACAAATGTACTGCCTACTGTTATTGTCGTTTGGTCTACTGCGGTACAGCCATTGGCATCACTTGCCGTTACAGTATAAGTAGTCGTGCTACTTGGATTAACGGTAATAGATTGTCCTGTTTGACCGGTATTCCACTGGTAGAATAAACCTGTACCTGAAGCACTAAGGGGTGCAGAAGAACCTAAGCAAATTACTTGATTAGGACTTGCTGTTACGGTTACGCTTGCTACGTTTATGGTCATTTGGTCTGTGTCTGTACATCCATTAGCATCACTTACTGTTATGGTATAGGTTGTTGTTGCAGATGGGCTAACGGTAATGGATTGTCCTACTTGACCTGTATTCCATTGGTAGTTAGTACCACCTGTTGCACTTAATGTTGCACTTGAACCTAAGCATATTGTTTGGTCTGGTCCTGCATTAGCTGTTGCATTTCCTACGGTTACTGTTGTTTGGTCTACTGCGGTACAGCCATTCGCATCGCTTGCTGTTACAGTATAGGTTGTTGTACTACTTGGGGTGAGGGTAATTGATTGCCCTGTTTGACCAGTATTCCACTGGTAGAATGAACCTGTACCTGAAGCACTAACGGTTGCAGAAGAACCGAAACAGATGGTTTGATTAGGACTTGCATTTACGATTACGCTTGCTACGTTCACGGTCATTTGGTCAGTATCGGTACATCCATTGGCATCACTTACTGTTACAGTATAGGTTATTGTTGCAGATGGGTTTACGGTAATGGATTGTCCTGCTTGACCTGTATTCCATTGGTAATTAATGCCACCCATTGCGCTTAATGTTGCGGAAGAACCTAAGCAGATGGTTTGGTCGGGTCCTGCATTGGCAATTGGTGGATTGTCTAGACAGTCTTCTTCATTAGAAGGACAAATTTCGGTGATGGCAGTTGTAATGCCAATATCGGAGGCTAGTAAGGAATTGGTAGCGGTACAAGCACCATTATCTCCACTAAAATCAATTATTAATGCTCCATTACCTAGCAAGTCCAGTTGTGCTTGGGTGATTTGTATAAATCCTACAGTACCTCTTGGTAAACTATCAACTATTTCCCAAGTACCAGAAATATCAGAAAAGAAAGTACTATTGGTATTGCTATTTAGGGCATAGGTGTTATCTAATACGCCACTGCCTGTTGCTTCACCAAATACAGCAATACCTATATAAACAACACCAGGGTTGGGGTTAGCCGAACCACTTACCGTTTGTTCGCAAAAAGCAACGGGCTCGTTAGAAACTATATAGTTATCTGCCCCATTAGAAGCTACCCAAGTAGTTGAGGTTGTGCAGTTACAATCAGTAGGGCAATTGTAGTACGATTCGCCAGTAGCGCAAATATCATTGCCACATTCATCGCAGGGAATGCCGCTATTAGTAGTAATGGAGGGTATGCCATTATCTTGAATTAAGGGAGCACCACCACAGTTATTAGGATCGGAGATGATGAAAAACACAGTGCCTGTTTCCGTTGCATCAAAGGTGATGGAACAGCCTGAAGCTACGCCTAGTAATGTGCCGCCTTCTATAGCGTTATTACTAGGGTTTTGGATGCCATTTAATACCGCAGTAATTTGCCCTTCCCATATAGCGGCATTGTAATTTTGGCAAAAATTAAAAGTATAGTTTCCTCCTACAGCTACTTGCGAATAATAAAGTACATTTTGCCATACTTCATTTTCTCCTACAGCAGTACTGCCATCACAAGGAGCAACATTTAAAGCTCCTTGATTGCCGAATGGACCTTCTGCATATTCTAAACAAGGAATAGCATTACAAGCAGCAAGGGCATCAAAAATTTGCCCTTCGGGATAAAGGTTATTTTTTACACTATTATCATCAGCAATAATCAATATTTGGTTATTAAAGGGATCGAATGTTAATGCTGCATCTAAGGAGGGATCTAAAATCGTAAAACAAAATTCTCCAATAGAAGTCCAAGTGCTACTGTTAATTATTTGCCCTTCGCCAGGAGGACCTTCGTAGATAAAACTAACACCTAAAAAGCCGCTTCCAGAGGAGTTGTTATGGAAAATGCTATATTCACCAGTATTAAAATTAAGTTCTGTGTAAGATAAATAATCTAGTGCAGTAGTATTATAGGAAGCAAAAATATTGGCATTCCCAATGCCATAATCTGTGCCATCAGATTGAAGATCAACAGTAAGACATAAAACATTGTCGTTACAAATTGGCGCACTCCATCTAATACGTATTTCCTCATCTCCTAATAATTGCAAACTTGGGGTAGGCGTAAGGGGATTAATAGGGATAGCTAATTTATTTGGAGCTTTTATTTTAATAAGTTCTTGCCCTCCTGTTATGGCTAAAGGTATGCGTTGGTTATTGCTTAAAGCAACTACCTCCATAATATTATCAGGAATGTTTAATGTTTTATCGGTGATGTTTACCGTCCAGGCATAGTAGTTGCCTTTTTCTAAGTTAGGGTAATACCCATCCGTACTTGTACACACAATCTCTCCTGTTTTGGCATCACTTAAAAGATAAGTAGTGCTTCCTTTAGCATTATGATTACTAGCACTAAGTACTAGCCCTTGATTATTGCTAATACGTTGTACTGACAAATTGCCTGCATTTGCCATTCCGCCATCAATCGCACAGGCGGCAGTAGGGATAACAACCGTTTCTGTTACTTCGCATAAACTACCATCACTATCTACACTTACTGCAATAGTAACACCACCTGGGAATGGTAGCTCTGTTACATCGGAAATCGTAGCAGTTAACGGGGGGGTACCTGTTAAAGTACCGCTAAAGAATGGGAAGTTTAAGGAGTAAGAACCGAATCCTGTAATAGCAGGAGCACCACCAGCAACTTCAGCTTGAATTAAGTAACCACCTGCACTATCATCACAGAATGCGATTAGGTCAAGTGTTAACTCAGGAGCAACTTGAATCATAATAGGACCGTCTACATCAAACTCCGTACTAGAACTAGCTAATGAAGCAATAGCACCTGCATTATCAGGAACTTCTCCTAAAGGACCACAAGTATTAATAACCCAAGCGTTGTAAGTACCTCCAGGAACAGCGGTAAAGAAACCAATTTCGCTTAAGTACTCCACGTTACCTGTATCTGGATCAGATAATGCAAATAAAGTATTTGCATTGGTGTTGTTACCACTAGCAGTCATTTGGATACCAATAGTAGTACAGAATAATTCACCAGTACCTGGGAGGTTTACATTTAGTAGACCTGCTTCTGCAATGCAAGCACCACAGTTGTCTACCATAATTGTTACCGTACCTGTTTGTCCGCAGGAACCTTCCGTGCTATAGTTAAGGGTATAGGTACCTAGTGTTGAAGGAGTAAAGAGATTGTCGGTTATATCTTCACCACTCCATGCTAACTCATTAAGTAAACTTACCGATTCACCAATACATACACTTGCTGGAATACCAGAAAGATCAACTACACTACCATCCTCGCTTACTGTAACAGGCGTACTACCTGCTATGGCTACCCCTGCCAAAACTCCTGCCATAGCAGTAAATTCACTTTCGTTTTGAGGAATAAAAATACCTGTACAATAATTAATTGCCCAAGCTTGATAAGTGCCAATGCCAGCTAGGTCGTTGGTGTCAAAATTGCCCGTTGTATTTTGTAGTACAATACAGCCATTTTCGTCTGTTATTACATAAAGGGTATTGTTGGTAGGGTCAGCTTCTAGGGCAGTAATGCTAACCGGTTCTCCTAAGCACACTTCAATAGGATTGGTTGGGTTGATACCGCCTATCGCTGCTACACAATCGTCTACAGGTTGCGAGAGGATAGATATGGTTACTTGGTCAACAGCCGTACAGCCATTGGCATCACTAGCGGTTACAGTATAGGTTGTTTCAGAACCAGGGCTTACGGTAATAGATTGTACTGTTGCTCCTGTATTCCATTGGTAAAAGGTGCCTGTTCCTGTTGCATTTAAAGTTGCACTTTCGCCTAGTTCTATGGTTTGGTTAGGGCCTGCATCAAGGCTTACACTTGCTACCGTTACAGTCATTTGGTCAACTGCGGTACAACCATTGCTATCACTTGCTGTTACCGTGTAAGTAGCAGTACTACTTGGACTAACGGAGATTGTTTGTCCTGTTTGTCCTGTGTTCCAACTGTAGTTCGTTCCAGTACCTGAAGCTGTTATAGTTGCACTCGAACCTAAACAAATGGTTTGGTTAGGGCCTGCATCAACGCTAGTACTTCCAACTGTTACGGTCATTTGGTCAACTGCAGTACAACCATTGTTATCACTTGCAGTTATGGTGTAAGTAGTAGTGCTATTTGGACTAACAGAGATTGTTTGTCCTGTTTGTCCTGTGTTCCAACTGTAGTTCGTTCCAGTGCCTGAAGCCGTTATAGTTGCACTCGAACCTAAACAAATGGTTTGGTTAGGTCCAGCATCCATAGTAACACTTCCAACTGTTACGGTCATTTGGTCAACAGCCGTACAGCCAGTATCATCTGTTGCAGTTACGGTGTAAGTAGTTGTGCTACTTGGACTAACGGTAATGGTTTGTCCTGTTTGTCCTGTGTTCCATTGGTAGGAGGTGCCTGTTCCTGTTGCATTTAAGATGGCACCTGCCCCTAAGCATATTGTTTGATTCGGTCCAGCATCCGCCGTACAAGGGAGGTTTTCCCCAACATTTACAATAACTTGGTCAACAGTGGTACATCCATTGGCATCACTAGCGGTTACGGTATAGGTAGTAGTTGTACCAGGAGTAACGGTAATACTTGCACCCGTTTGTCCTGTATTCCATTGGTAAAAGGTGCCTGTACCTGTTGCAGTTAAGTTTGCACTTTCGCCTGGCTCGATGTTTTGTTCGGGCCCTGCATCTACACTAGGACTACCAACTGTTACGGTCATTTGGTCAACTGCGGTACAACCATTGTTATCACTTGTGGTTACAGTATAAGTAGTAGTGCTACTTGGACTAACGGAGATTGTTTGTCCTGTTTGCCCTGTGTTCCAACTGTAGTTCGTTCCAGTGCCTGAAGCCGTTATCGTTGCACTTGACCCTAAGCATATTGTTTGGTTAGGTCCAGCATCCATAGTAACACTTCCAACTGTTACGGTCATTTGGTCAACAGCCGTACAGCCAGTATCATCTGTTGCAGTTACGGTGTAAGTAGTTGTGCTACTTGGACTAACGTTAATGGTTTGTCCTGTTTGTCCTGTGTTCCATTGGTAGGAGGTGTCTGTGCCTGTTCCTGTTGCACTTAATGTTGCACTTGACCCTAAGCATATTGTTTGATTAGGTCCAGCGTCTACGGTACAAACTAAATCATCCTCAACATTTACTATAACTTGATCCATAGCCGTACAACCATTGGAATCACTAGCGGTTACCATATAGGTAGTTGTTGAGCTAGGAGTTACCGTAATATTTGCACCCGTTTGACCTGTATTCCATTGGTAGGAGGTGCCTGTTCCTGTTGCAATTAAGGTGGTACTTTCGCCTAGTTCGATGGTTTGTTCAGGCCCTGCATCTACACTTGTGCTAAAAACGATTACCGTTACTTGTTCAACAGCCGTACAGCCGCCATCATCTGTTGCTGTTACAGTATAAGTAGTAGTACTGCTTGGTGTGACAGTAATATTTGGACTTGTTTGGCCACTATTCCACTGATAAAAATTACCTCCTGTAGCAGTAATCGAAGCAGTACTTCCTAAACAGATGTTTTGATCGGGTCCAGCATCTGCCGTACAAATTAGGTTTTCATTAACATTTACCATAACTTGATCTGTAGCCGTACATCCATTAGCATCACTAACGGTTACGATGTAGATAGTTGTTGAGCTAGGTGTTACTGTAATGTTTGCACCCGTTTGCCCATTATTCCATTGGTAGGAGGTGCCTGTTCCTGTTGCATTTAAGTTTGCACTTTCGCCTAGTTCGATGGTTTGTTCAGGGCCTGCATCTACTAAGGGTGTTTCTACGGTTACTTCAATACTGCCAGTATCGCCACAGGGAGCATCAACTACATAAGACAGTAAGAAGGTGCCAGATGTAGTAGGAGTAAAAATATTATCAGCAACATCATCACCACTCCAAGTAGCACCAGGAGTTAAGAAAACAGGGATATTTACACAAGTGTTAACTACGTTAGCATCAAAAGGAGTAGAGGGTTCAACTGTAATGGCAATAGTACCATTAGCTGGACAAATCCCTGTTGTAATATAGGATAGGTTGTAAGTACCAGGTATTGTTGAACTAAAGGTATTGCCAGTAACATTATCGTCCGTCCAAGTTATTTCATTTGTTGAGAGAGCAATCGTTTCGCCACACATCAGAACACTAGGAATACCCGAAATATCAGCAACATCTAGGGGAAATACACTAATGGTTACTTGGCCTGTTGATGGGCAATCACCCATTGTATTATAGGTGAGTACGTAATCTCCTGATGTGGAAGGGCTAAAGATATTACCGTTTACATCTGTGCCTGTCCAAGTGGCTTCACTAAGTAAATCAACATTTTCTCCTACACAAACCTCTGTAGGGATGCTGCTAGTATCAAGCGGTTCTGAGGTGTCTGTTGTGTTGATGGTAGCGGTCGCTGTTGCACTACAATCTTCGTCATCGGTTACGGTTATAGTGTAAGTTCCTGCCGCTAAGTTGGTTGCTGTTGGCGTAGTTTGCGAAGCTGCTGTTTCGTCCCATTCATAGGTGAAATTATTGGTGCCTCCGCTGGCAATAAGAGTTGCCGTGCCATCTGCCTGTTCACAATTGGCATTTGTTGTTGATAGGCTAGTTTGGATAGGTTCTGGTTCGGTAAGTGCTTCTGTACTTGTTGCTGAACAACCATTTACATCAGTAACCGTAACAGTATAAGCACCTGCTGGTAAATCAACTAAAGCATTTTCTGTATCACCTGTGTTCCAGATATAGGCATAAGGTTCTGTACCTCCGTCAGCAACAGCGGCTATTTCTCCTAAGCCATCAGCGCAAGTAATTTCTACGGTAAAAGTTTCTACAGATAATCCAATTGTGCCTTCGATTTCTACACTACTGTTTGCATTACAATCTTCGTCATCGGTTACGGTTAAGTTGTAGGTGCCTGGTGGTAAATTAATGGCTGTTTGGGTTGTTTGTCCATCACTCCATTCATACATAAAAGGGGGCGTGCCACCTGTTATATTTGCAGTTGCGGCACCGTCGTTTAGTCCACAGTTTGCAGATGTTGTTGATAAGTTAGTTAGGATAGGCTCGGGTTCGGTGAGTGTTTCTGTGCTTGTTGCCGAACAACCATTGGCATCGGTAACAGTAATGGTATACATTCCTGCTACTACATCAACTAAACTACTTTCTGTATCACCTGTGTTCCAGATATAGGCATAAGGTTCTGTGCCTCCGTCAGCAACAGCAGCTATTTCTCCTAAGCCATTGGCGCAAGCAATTTCTAGGGTGAAAATTTGTACAGATAATTCAATTGTGCCTTCGACATCTACACTACTGTTTGCTACACAGTTGTTAATATCCGTTACGGTTAAGTTGTAGGTGCCTAGTGGTAAATTAACGGCTGTTTGGGTTGTTTGTCCATCACTCCATTCATACATAAAAGGGGGCGTACCACCTGTTATATTTGCAGTTGCGGTACCGTCGTTTAGTCCACAGTTTGTAGGTGTAGAGCTTGTTGTTACTGTTGGTGCTTCGGCTCCATCAATACCAATTGTTTCTATAATCGAGCAACCATTGCTATCTGTAACAGTAACGGTATAGTTGCTTGCCATTAAATTGGTAGCTGTTTGTGTTGTTTGTCCATTACTCCATTCGTAAGTATAAGGGGGGATGCCGTCACTAGGAGTAACTGTAGCCGAACCGTCGTTTAAACCACAATTCGCACTTGTGGAAGTAATTCCTAATACGGGATTGTTGGTAGTCATTACAATTACACTAGCAACTACTGTACAACCACTTGCATCAGTAGCTGTTACAGTGTAAGTAGTTGTGTTATTGGGGCTAACAGTAATGGTTTGTCCTGTTTGACCAGTATTCCATTGGTAATCATTAGCAGTAGGGGAATCTGCATTCAGCATGGTAGATGTTCCTTCACAAATAGTTTGGTTTAATCCCGCGTCTACATCGCATAAAGGAGCATAAGCAAAATCGGTTCCTGATATTGTTTCGATGTCATCAAAAAATATTTCTATAGACGAAGGTGAGGAAATAAGTTCACCATTAGGAGCATTGCCTGCTACTACTGTAAAGAAATCAGGTTCGATATCATTAAATGAGTAATTGCCATTTTCATCCGTAATAGTGACTGCTAATGTGTTGCCTTCAGTATCAGCTAAACTAATCGTTACGTTTGCAAGGGTTTCGTCATCAGTATCAAAAAAACCATTATTGTTGCTGTCTACATACGTTGTGCCACGAATTGCTGGTACTCTTCGAATGCCAATACAAAAACTGCCCTGTGCATTATTATAGCCATCAATTACAAAATAAAAAGTACTGTCTACCTCAGTATGAAAAAAAACCTGTGAATATGTGGTGTTTGCATAATCATCGTTACAGTCTATTAAGGTATTACTGCATTCATCAAAAACGGCTAATTGTGTATCAAGTATGTTGGTAAGTGTATTATTACAATTCGTTGTTTCTACAGCAAAGGTATTGCTTTCACCAGTAATAGAAATGCCGCTAAAAGAAAACCAAACACTATTATTATAAGAGGGGGTTCCATCAAATAAACATTCACTAGGTATTATAGGAAATAGCTCTTCTATTGCACAAATATTTCTGAAAGGGCCATTTTCTGTTTCAAATACTTCTATGGCAGTACTACATGTTTCATTGGGAAGTGATATAGGAGAAGTATAAGTTTGCCCTTCTGGGAAAACAACAACTTGTTCTCCGAAAACTGTATTGGGGTATACATGCATTGCATCAAATATAGGAGCTAAATGTAAGTCGGTGTTTTGGTCAGCGTCAAATATTACAAAACAAAACTCTCCTATAGTAGTCCAAAAGGTGCTATTGATTTCTTGTGCGTTTCCATCATCGGGTATTCCCAAGTAGTTTAAGCTAAAAGATAAAACGCCATCACTAAAGTCTTCACTACCAGGACTAGGATGGGCATATACATCTGTGAAATTAGAAGGAGTATAATCGTCGAATCCTAGTGCCTCTGCATTATAAGTGGCATAGAAGTCAATTATTCCAACTTGAAAAGCAGCAGCTCCTGCTTGTACTTCAGCTGTAATACAGAGAGACTCTTCACTACAAGTAGGCTGTCCCCATCTAATAAGTGCGTCCTCATCTGAGAATTGTGCAAATGTTAAATGTGTGCTGAATAAAAAACATACGAATAGTATTAGGAAAATGGTGTTTTTCATAAGACGGGTTTTGGAATGTTGGGATATTGGTGATTGAAATGTTTGATTGCTAAATTAGAACTTTTGTTTTTGTTTTACAAATGGCAAGGCTAAAAAAATATATTAATTTGAGTTAGCAAAAATACCAATTATCTTATTTCTACAGGGGTAATTTAATGATTGTTTTTAATTAATTGTATTTAAATGATGATTAAAAATTTAAGTATTTATTTTTTTTAATAAAAAACTCCCTAAATACATTATTTGCATTTAGCGAGGCGGTAGGGAGTAGCATAGTGATTTAGGTGGAAAAACTTGCTTTTTTATTATGTGTATATAAAAAACGCATTTTATTAGATAAGTTTAAATTTGCTTTTTGAGCATGTTTTATAAAAAACTGCTCCTTATAGGATTAACAAAGTAACAGACCATTTATCTAGTGGCTCAAAACTTAAGTTTCTGATGATTAAGTCGCCGTATTTTTTTTCT
>JAHDBT010000098.1:12264-17277 GCA_020630215.1 Bacteroidota bacterium | reverse complement strand
AAGGACTCGCAATTATCCTTACAAAACTTATCCTTGTACCACTAAAATATAATGTTATGAATTGGATCAACACGTTCACAAATCCGCTTACCATTTTGTATTTAGTAGTTATTTATTTACTCATTGCTGCTAGTTGGTGGCTATATCAGCACATTAATAAAATAGAAGCAAGCCATAAACAACAAGAAGCTTTAAATAAAACACTAGATCCGGAAGCTTACCAAGAAGAAGACACGCTAGAAAATAATTTGCTAAAAAGTTATAATTGGGGCGTAGAAGAGTCGGAACCAGAATCGGCAATTTTAAAAGGCATTAAAACCATTGGCAATTTTTTAGCAATGGGTATATGGATTGTATTTTATACCTGCAAAAATATGTTAACCGAAATGCTTTTTGGCAAAGGTTATTAATCAAGTTAGGCGTTAAATATTTTAAATAGGTTTTGGAGCTTTCAAAATATTTGTATCTTAGGGATGGTGCAAAAATAAATTTACATTTTCCACTTCGATATTTCCCAATATCCTGCGTTACAAATACTCGTAATAGCGCTGCTATTACTGCGTTTTGCGCCTTGTTTATTAGAAAATCTCTTTGCGGAAATTTGTAAATTATTTTTTTACCATCCCTTAGGAACGGACTTTTTATCCATAGGTTGAGGTAAAAAGTCCGTTTGTTGTTTATAAGAATTCACTACCATCATATTTACCACTATGAACATTGCCAACACTACACGAGCTAAGTCCACAAATATTAGTCCTGCATTAGTAGCTACGTTTGTACTATTTCTTAGCCTCTTTACCTTTTTTCAAAGCTGCAAAGGTCCGCAACAAATACAATTTAAAGAAGCAGAAGTTACCTTCCTTACCCTAGACCAAGCGGTTGCCCTCAACAAAAAAGCACCCCGAAAAATATTGATTAATATGTATACCGATTGGTGCGGCTGGTGCAAAAAAATGGATCAGGAAACGTTTACTCATCCCGACATCATATCCTACATCAATGAAAATTATTATGCCGTAAAATTTAATGGAGAACTGAACGAGTTTGTAACCTTTAAAGGACGAACCTACGGCTTTATTCAAGAAGGCAAAAAAAGCTACAACCAACTTACCAAAGAATTTTTAGGCGATAAAATGACTTACCCCGCCCTTGTTTTTTTAGATGAAAAATTAAACCTCATACAAGGACTAGGCGGCTACCAAAAGCCCGAAGCCCTAGAGGTGATTTTACACTATTTTGGCAACAACGAACACAAAAAAACGCCCTGGGAAGACTATAAAAATAATTATAAAAAAGAAGAAGCGAATCAGGTGGAAACTAAGGAGTAGTTGGTACTTGGTATTGAGTAGTGGGTATTTAAATGGTTCCGCTTCGCTGCACCGCTATAAATGACCAATTTGTTGGGTGTTTGTTTTAATTTAACAAACTTTAATGGAGTAACCGCCAACCTTTTCTCTCGTCTATCAGTAAAATAGAATAAGGGCAGTATATTTGTAATAGTGCTTTAAAAATAAGTACTAGCTAACCTGCGTTTAAGAGGCGTATTTAATTTCAACATCCTTGTATAAAGTAGGTTTTGAAATACTAGTACCGTGTAGCAAAACGGAATAGTTTCGATACTAAGTACCCTATACCAACTACGCTCTACCAAATTCATCATAATTTCTAAATAATATCATATCTAATGAAAAACATTTTTTTCACCTCGATGCTGCTAATGGCTTTATTGGTTAGCAACTCGATTATAGTACAAGCTGGTAATAATAGTAGTACCAATAAAACAACTACTATTAAAGCGAGCAAATGTAAAAAGAAAAAGAAAAACAAAGATAAAAAAGACGAAACCAAAAAAGTAGAATGGCTAACAATGGAAGAAGCCATGAAACGAGCAGAAAAAGAACCCCGCCGTATTATTGTAGATGTATACGCCGATTGGTGCGGCTGGTGTAAAAAAATGGATAAAACCACTTTTCAGCATCCCGATATTGCGGAGTATATGAACGAAAAATACTATGCGGTAAAATTAGATGCAGAAAGTAAAGAAGTGATGACCATAGCTGGCAAAGATTACAAATACTTTAAGCAAGGAAAAAGAGGCGCACACGAACTAGCCCTCACCCTACTTGACGGAAATATGAGCCTTCCATCAGTCGTACTACTAGAACCAGACTTAACCAAAATCACCATCATCCCTGGTTACATCGACCCGCCAATGATGGACCAAGCCCTACACTATTTTGGCGAAGGCTTTTTTGATAAAGGCATTAAATGGCCTATCTTCGAGAAAAACTACAAATCTAAAATTAAAACAAAAGCCAAAGCGAAACCTACAACGAAAACTAAATCAACAACACCAACCAAAGCAAAACCTACCAAGAGTAGTAAATAAAAAAAAGCCGATGATCTTTTATAAGATTATCGGCTTTTTTTAGCGGTCAGATCGTTCGCTTCGCTCGCTGTCAGCAGTCAGATCGCTGCGCTGTCAGTTTTTTTGGGGTAACATCGCTGCGCTTGTTACTTGAGATTTTTTAAGTGAAAATACTAAAAAGTAACACCCAAACAAAAGTGTTGACTACAAAATAGCCTCCTTCGTGTTCTTCCTAAAGCCTTGCGCCTCTGTGGCCTAAAAAACAGGGATGTAAAGTGCCAATCGTATGTCGTTTAATGTTTACATTTTAAGCAATGGCAAAGCTAAACGGCTGCGCCTTCGAGCCTTTGTGTCAAAAAAACGATATTGGAAAGTGGTTACAAAACGTAATGCTAAAGGGACAAAACTTAAAACCCCACTACTTTCTACCTTCTACAAAAGTACTTTCTACAAAAAAACTAAAGCGCCAACCAATAACTAGCCTTCAACACAATGCCCCAGTTTTTCTGACTAAAATCGCTGGCATACATATTATCCGTAAATACCAAAAACACATCCGACATAGGTGCGAAACGCCATTGCAAACGACTGTTAATATTAAAATTATCGCTTTGCGTATTAAATTGCAAAAAGGTGGTAAAAAACAAACTCTTGGTAAAAGTAAACTCCAATCTGGGTCCAATAAGCAACAATTGCGAATCCCCATATCCATCTGGGAAATCAATATTGTTGTAATCCACACTCAACGAAAAATTACCTAGCGGCTGTAAGCGGTACGTCAACTCGGTATTGAGCGAAAAAATAGTACCATTGTAAAAACCACCATAAGTAGTTTTTAAGCTGCCATACAATTTGTAACGTTTACTAGAGGTATAAGCTAGTTGGGCATTGGTATATTTGTAAGTGCCGGGCTGTAAAAGCGAATCCATGCCGAAGGTAATATTGGTAGGAAAAAACAAGCGAGGGGCATAGTTGGTAATGTAGAAATCTATTTGGCTATTATCAGTAAAAACAGCACCTATATTGTAGTCTGTCCAACGGTCAATTAGTTTCGACAATTTAGTGTCGGCATATAACTTTTGGGTATAAGTTACTCCCCAATAACGCATGTTTTTTATTTTTTCGGGATAAAAACGGTAGCCTAAATAATGGAGACTAGCAAAAAAAGGAACTGAACTAGTGGTACCCAATTCATCGTTTCGTTGAAACAATTCTTGCGCATAACCCACATCTGGTCTATAATCGGCGGCCATATACTCCATACTTATAGTACCAAATAAATTACGACCGTTGTATTCAATACTGCCTATAATCGCATTTTTATCCATTAATTCCTCTCCGTTTTTAGTGCCATCATAATTACTACTACTTTGGTGATACTGAACATAATTTAGCCACTTATTATCTGCCGAACGGTATACAAATTCTCCTCCTATCATGCGGTGATAATCGTCTTTATCCATTTTAAAATCATCAAAAGCTTGGCGGTTAAGCATATAGGCGGTTACATAAGAACGGTTCCATAATTTACGCTGCAAAGTAGCTAAAGCGTAATTTTGACTTTGTACTTGCAAACCGTTGTCCTCATTATTAACCCCTTCTGTTTGTATGCTCATTGCGCCTAGCCGCCAGTTTTCGTTGAGGTTTCCAGTAAGCCGTGCGCCAGCAATAATTGGAATTAGGCTACCACTACTCAAACCAATTCTTCTAGAAAAAAATGGGCGCATAGGTCCAATTCCAAAGCGAAACAAATCGCTGTTTTCTAGGAAAAAATTACGGCGTTCTGGAAAAAAAATACTATACCGTTCTAGGTTTGTTACCTGCCTATCTACTTCTACTTGCGAAAAATCGGGGTTAACCGTTAAGTCTAAATTAAGCGAACTGTTTAGAGCAATTTTAGCATCAAAGCCAGCATTAGGACGAGTTATTTTGGCAGCATCATCGGTTGCCTCGTAATCTTTATTAGCACCCACGCTTACGTAAGGAATAAAGGCAATATTAGTCCCTGCTTTTTTAGGAGGCGCATCCCATTTAAGTGCAGCTAAAAATCCTAAACTAGCTACATTGTATTGTGTAGGTACAGGTACCCAGGTACTGGTTTCGAGGCGTTTTAAATCGTTGCGGGCAAAGTTAATACCCCAGGTTGTTTGCGAATCATCGTAGCGAATGGTTTTAAACGGAATGGCAATTTCTACCACCCATTTATCGTCGTAGTTTTTTACTTCCGAAAACCACTTGTTATCCCAACTAGTGGTAACGCCATATTGCCCTGCATTCTGTACCAGGCCTTCTCGCTGTACACCTGCAGGACTTACGGCAAAACTAAATCCTGCTGTGCGGTTATTCATCGGATCTAAAAAAATACCAAAGGCATCGGTAATCGGAAACGAAAAATCACGCTTTAAAGATTGCACTACATATTCACCTGGCAAGTCATCATAGCAAATAGCCGCTATATAAACAAAGCGGTCATCATAAGTAACCTTTACTTCGGTTTTGGTTTGGGCATAATCTTTATCGTCGGGTAGTTGTTGGTAAAAATCCTTGGCTACTTCTGCCGTTTGCCAAGCCTGTTCCTTCAGTTCTCCATCTAGTTCTATTTTATCAACTGCCTTTTTAATACTTAGCGAATAAGTACTAGGGTC
>JAHDBT010000098.1:0-12164 GCA_020630215.1 Bacteroidota bacterium | reverse complement strand
AAAACTCCGTGGGACTTCGTGGGAACCCTATGCGAATTTTGTTTTTGGCAATTATTTTAAGCGAAGCTTATGGGTACTTCGTAGGAACCTTTGCACTAACAACAATCGCCAGCAGATAAAAAATCAAAAATCCCAATTCAAAAATCAAGAATCAAAAATCAATACCGTATCTTTACCGCCATGCAGCAAGAGTTTGATTTTTCGGAAAAGAAACCAGAAGTCCCCAAGGAGGAAATTCCTAAAGAAGAAATAAAGGAAGAGGAGGAATTTACTATGGATGGTAATTACCTGGAAGGACTAAATGGCGTACAGCGTTTGGCCGTAGAAACCGTAAAAGGGCCGGTAATGATTATTGCAGGGCCGGGTTCTGGTAAAACACGGGTACTCACCTACCGTATTGCCCACCTAATTAGGTTGGGGATGAATCCGTATAATATTTTGGCATTAACTTTTACCAATAAGGCCGCCAAGGAAATGAAAGATCGTATCAGAAAAATTGTAGGCACGCTATCTGCCAACAGTATTTGGATGGGCACTTTTCACTCCATCTTTGCCCGCATCCTACGTATCGAAGCCAACGAGTTAGGTTACCCATCTAACTTTACTATTTACGATACCGACGATGCTAAAACCCTCATCAAAAATATTGTTAGCGAACAAAATTTAAATCCCGATTTATACAAAGCCAACTTGGTTTACAATCGTATTTCTAATGCCAAAAGTAATTTATTAACGCCACAAGCTTACCTCAAACACCAAGGTATTAGAAATGCCGATGCCGCAGCAAAACGCCCTCAAATTGGTAAACTCTACCACCTATATAGCGAACGCTGCCAACGTGCTGGCGCAATGGATTTTGACGATTTGCTATTTAAAATGCACGAGCTGCTTAACCTCGCTCCCGAAATTTTACAGAAATACCAAAATAAGTTTCAATACTTAATGATTGATGAGTTTCAAGATACCAATCATGCCCAATATTCTATTGCTAGAAAACTAGTTGCCAATCATCGCAATGTTTGTGTGGTAGGAGATGATGCCCAAAGTATTTATGCTTTTAGAGGTGCAACCATTGATAACATCTTAAATTTTGAAAAAGACTATCCCGAACTCACCACTTTAAAGCTCGAACAAAATTACCGTTCTACTAAACGCATTGTAGATTTAGCCAATGGGATTATTCAAAAAAACAGTCACCAAATTGCTAAAGAAATTTGGACCCAAAATAGTGAAGGCGGAAAAATACAATTGGTACACGCCGTAAGCGATAGCGAAGAAGCCAAAATAATTGCCGATAATATTGTAGTAGAACGCCTGCGGTATCATTATAACAATGATGAGTTTGCCATTTTATATCGTACCAATGCACAATCGCGCGTATTTGAAGAAGCACTGCGACGTAAAGGAATTCCGTATCGAGTGTATGGCGGCTTATCCTTTTACCAGCGCAAGGAAATTAAAGACCTGATGGCTTATTTGCGTCTTACCGTAAATCATAAAGATGAAGAAGCGATGCGTAGGGTTATTAATTATCCTGTGCGAGGGATTGGTAAAACCTCTTTAAAGAAAATTGCTGCTTGGGCAAATGAAGAAGAACGTACCATGTGGGATATTATGTGCCGTATTCCTCAATATAAACTGGCTACCCGCACCCAAAATGCTATTGTTAAGTTTGTAAAAATGATTAAGCTGTTTGCTCAAATGCTGAAGCAAAAAGATGCCTACGATTTGGCCAAGTATATTGCTAAAACTTGTGGCTTACAAAATCATTTACACAACGATAAATCGGTAGAAGGATTAACCCGCTACGAAAACTTACAAGAGCTTTTTAACAGTATTAAAGAGTTTACCGATAATAAACGAGAACTAGCCCCTAATAATGTAGAGGTAGATATGGAAGTAGATGCTTCGCTAGGCGTTTATTTACAAGAGGTAAGTTTACTAACCGATGCCGACGATAACAAAGACGATTCGGGAAAAGTAAAACTGATGACGGTACATGCGGCTAAAGGATTGGAGTTTCCGTGTGTATATATTGTAGGTTTAGAAGAAGAACTTTTTCCATCGGCAATGGCATCTAAACGCAGCAATGATATAGAGGAAGAACGGCGTTTGTTTTATGTGGCGGTAACCCGTGCTGAAAAAAAATTAATGCTTTCTCATGCAAACTGTAGGTATCGGTTTGGTAAATTACAATACTGCGAACCCAGTCGTTTTATTGAAGAAATAAGCAAAGAAGAACTAGAAGAAATAGGCAATAAACCTCGTGCTAGTTTCCGACCACAGCGAGATTCGCACGACGCTTTTAAGGATAGCATTAGCAGTAATATTAGCAGCGCAAAGCGGCAGCAAGAAAAACAACAGCAATTGCGAAACAGAAGTAATATACCTAATATTGCCAATTTTAAAGCCAGCGATAACCGCAAACTAAAAGAAGGCTTCCGAATTTTACACCAACGTTTTGGAGCTGGTACGGTTTTAAAATTAGAAGGTATTGGCGATAAACGCATGGCAATAATTAAATTTGATACGCTAGGAGAAAAAAAGATGGTGCTGCGTTTTGCTAAGTTGATGTTTAAAGAGGATGGGACGTAATAAATGGAACAAATATTGTTTTGTTATTTAGAGGAATGACGAAGATAACTTTAAAATTTATCAGCAATGAATACAGGCATATTTTCCTATAAACTTGATAAGACAAGAAAAAACGCACTACGGGCAAAATTATTTAAACATTTAGATGGCTTTGCAATAGCTCCTGCTATGTTGGTTTTAAAAAAACAAGGTATTTTAGATACTTTGGCTCAACAAAAAAAGGAAGCCGTTTTATTGAGCGATTTATGTACACAAACTAAAGCGCATGATGGTTATTTACAAGTAGCCCTACGTTCTTTATGTTCGCAAGATTGGTTGCAACAAACCATACTAACAGATGGGAAAGATATTAGCTACCAACTCACCTCCAAAGGAAAAATAGCTATTCAATGGGCAAATTGTTACCAAGAAATTGTAGCCGAATTTCCAACGGCCATTAATATGGATGCCTACCTATTTCCTACTCAAAAAAAAGAAACCGCAGCAGTTGATACAATGACTTCTTTATATGAAGCTCATGCTAAAGATAGTACTTGGAAATTACCTAAGCCACAAAACGATTTAGAAACCGAAGTACATCAACAAATGCAATCTCACCTAGAAGGATTATTAGTAGGGCCTATTTTGGTAGCCCTAGGAATGAAAGGTTTTTGGCAGCAATTTCACCCTTCTAAAAAAATGAATTTTACAACAGCCGACTTAGTCAACAGTACTAATGGAAACGAAAAAAGATTAACGGCTGTACTTCAACTCTTAACACAATTAAATTGGTTACAAAAAGAGGATGCGGTTACGTATACTTTTACCCCTAAAGGCTGGTTTTTTGCTAGGCGGGCTACCGCTTATGGGGTAACCGTTTCTTACTTACCAACCTTTAATTGGGTAGAAAAACTGATCTTTGAAAATCCATATCTTTTATGGCAATTGCCCGAAGGAGTAACCGATGAAGTACATGTAAACCGCACCATGAATGTATGGGGCAGCGGAGGAGCGCATACCACCTATTTTCGTAAAATAGATGAAATAGTAATTGACATTTTTAACCGCCCTATTGAACAACAACCCAAAGGTTTTGCCGATATAGGTTGTGGCAATGGCGCACTTATTGAACACCTTTTTGATATTATTTACGAGCATACCGAAAGAGGGAAAATGCTAGCAAAACATCCTTTGTTTATTGTAGGAGCCGATTTTAATAGAGCAGCTTTAATTGTTACCAAACAAAATTTATTGGATGCAGATGTATGGGCAAATGTAGAGTATGGTGATATTAGCGACCCCGATTTACTAGCACAAAACATTCGAAATAAACACCAAGTAGAACTCCATGATTTATTAAGTGTGCGTTCTTTCCTAGACCACAACCGCATTTACAAACAACCCGAAACCATTGAACCTAATCGCCAAAGTACAACAACTGGTGCTTATGCCTACCGTGGCCGCAGATTAACCGCCAAGGAAGTAGAACAAGACCTCGTAAACCATCTTAAACGTTGGACACCACACATCAATAAATTTGGATTGCTAGTGCTAGAATTACATACCATTGCGCCCGAACTAGCCGCTAAAAACATAGGTAAAACAGCCGTAACAGCTTACGATGCTACACACGGTTATTCTGACCAATATATTGTTGAACTCCCCGTGTTTTTGAATGCTGCAAAAGAAGTAGGCTTACAGCAAGTAACACGTTACCAAGCGATGTTTCCACCTTCCGAATTAGTGACTGTGAGTATCAATTTATTAAATGCTCGAAACTAATCAAGCTTGTAATTTGTTATACTTATAAATATATTAAAAAAAGTTTTTTAGGCTTTTTGTTAAAATAAATTTGCATTAGAACTAAAAAAGCCTTATATTCGTATTGTAAAGAGAATTTTACATCTGGTTTTTAATCGTAATAAGTATCGTTATGAAAAGTAAACCGCTTAGAAACAGCCTCTCAAGACGAAAGATGCAAATCTACACGCATCATCAGCATGTTATTGATACCGTTACACAAGTTGCTGTTATTTTTTGCACCTTACTTTTTTTAATTGGAACCATACTGCTTGTAAAAATTCTTAATATTAGTAATGCTTTTATAGCAACCCTTTTATTTATTGCGTTGAGTATGTTTATCGTCAGTGTCGTTTATCTAGTATATTTATTATTACATAGGCCGACCATTACGAACTAGCGAACAACTATTTTTTTTTTGATTAGCCAGACAAATAAAAAGCACAGCAATATGCAGGGTGATAAGTAAAACCCTCCTTCGACATTTAGGTTGATGGAGGGTTTTACTTTTTTATTGTTCGGCCCTACCAACAACTTATTCCTACCTATTTTCGTTTTTCCCTTAAAACATAGATATTTGCACTATCAAATCAGTCAATTCAAAAAATACAATTACATGAGATACCTTTTATTTTTATTAAGCCTTTGCATTAGCATCAGTGCTTTTGGGCAAAAAGCAAAAAAGTTAAAACTTAAAAAAGTAAAAGTACGCTATGAAAATAGCAAGCAAATAAAAGAAGAGTACACCGTGCGTAAAAAAGCACGAGATGTAAAAGAAGAATACTACTACGAGTACTACAAAAACGGGGTGCGTAAAACAGAAGGGGAGTATACAAATAATGAAGCGGTTGGTTATTGGGTATTGTACTACGAAAATGGGGAGGTTGCTAGTAAAGGAAATTATTTAAAAGACGAAAAAAGTGGTGCTTGGGAAACGTATCACCAAAACGGAAACTTAGCGAGTAAAGGTACTTACATAAATGGTATACGTAAAGGATTGTTTATAGATTACCATGAAAATGGAAACAAAGCTAAAGAAACCAATTTTGAAAAAGGAAAAGAACATGGCTTCCAAGCTATTTTTGATGAGGAAGGAAATCAGGTAGATTTAGTGGAGTATGTTAATGGTATAAAACGAGGAGGCGGAAAAACAACAGCCAAAAGTACTACAGAAAAAAGTGGCTATGTAGAAGTGTACGATTTTGGTGAAGAAGAAATTTATAAGGTTGTGGAAGAAATGCCCGAATTTTTGGGAGGAGATAAAGCAATGTTAGAATTTATGTACAGCGAAATTCAATACCCTGCAATTGCCAAAAAAAATGGTATTGAAGGTTTAGTAGTAGTAGATTTTGTAATTACTCCTAACGGAAATATTACGAATGCAAGTATAAAAAGAGATATTGGCGGAGGCTGTGGAGAAGAAGCCATAAGAATAGTAAAAGAAATGCCTAAATGGAAACCTGGTAAGCAAAGAGGTAAACGGGTAAGTGTGCAATTTAATTTGCCCGTGCGATTTAAACTAGAATAAACAAATATAATACGATTTGTTTTGATTTTGTAATTAATAAGATAAATCAACAAATTTTTTCAACTAGAAATATAAACTAAAAAATAATTAATGGCACTAATTAAATCGGTAAAAGGAAAGTTTCCAATAATTCCTACTAATTGTTTTGTAGCAGAAAATGCAACAATTATAGGAGACGTAATACTAGGAGATAATTGTAGTGTTTGGTTTAATGTAGTAATTAGAGGAGATGTAAATACGATAAAAATTGGGCATAAAGTAAATGTTCAGGATAATGCAGTAATACATTGTACTTACCAAAAAACAACTACGAGTATCGGAAACAATGTATCTATTGGGCATCGTGCAATTGTGCACGGTTGCACTATAGAAAACAATGTTTTAATTGGCATGGGAGCAATTGTAATGGATGGAGCAGTAATTAAAGAAAACAGTTTAGTAGCCGCAGGTGCAGTTGTCTTAGAAAATACCATTGTAGAATCGGGGAGTATTTATGCGGGCGTTCCTGCTAAAAAAATAAAACAATTAAGCCCCAAACAATTAAAAAATAGTATAGAACGTACTGCTAATAATTATGTTATGTATTCAAAATGGATTGATTGATTTTTTATTTTTTTGATAAAAACATATTTGGATAAAAATTTATTGTGGTGTTAATTAAAGGTAATTTAAATTAATTATCATACCTTTCTAATCTCCAACCAAACTTATACATTAATACTGAAAAAATAATTAGCATAATTACATTGATGTAAATAGGCAAATTAAAATCATTTTTAATAGCAAATTTAGTGCTAACAAATAAATGGTAAAACAGGTGGGCAAAAGTAGAGCCAACTGCCAAACCTGCAATTGTTTTTTTAGTCTTTAATAAAACATTGTCTAATAATAAATATAAAACTAAACCACAAGGAATAAAAATTAGGCAATTAATTACCAATGATAAAATAGGGAAAGAAACCGTCAGTACCGTTATTAAATAATTAGCAGTTATATTAAGGTCGGGTTGGTAAAAATAATTAATTAAATAAAATCCCACAGCCAGACTACTAACTATACTTACTATTGCTAGTACCACTAAAATAGCTAAAGCAGCAACAAATCCCCTAAATTTATTAATTGATTCCTTCCGCACACTAGCAAAAATTAAAAGTAATAAACCGAAGATGGCACTAATTAAATAAGCTCCCTTTAAGTGTATCCAAGTGTTTACCACAAAATTTTGTGGTTTATCTATATTGTAAATAATAGGAATTACTTGTCCAATTTCTGGGGCTTTGTCAGCACTTGTAAAGCCATATATATTTCCATCAGCCATTATTTCTTCTCCTCTTGTTGTGGTATAACTTATTGTCGGAATAAATTGTTTGTGGGTAACTGTTCGCTCTTTTCCTGTACGATGATTTTTTTGAGTATCTTTTTTAAATTTCCTTTTAAAGTTAACAACTGTTGCTGTTGTTTCAATTCCATTTTGTACATTTTTTTCACTATCTAAATACAATTTTAAAGTTGCGCCTAAAATTAATAGTGCAATTAAAAGAAAGAATAAATGGCCTAGTATTGTTTTCATGTTGTTGGGGTGAAGGGTTAATGATTAGGTTAAATAGCGTGTAGTTTGGCATACACCATCTACCATCTACCAAGCTAAGAAAATGCTAAGGACTTATTTACTCCAACCCAATCTCCACTTCTGTATCCCATTTCGATTTAATGTCTACAGGTTCCTTGGGCGTGTAAACGGGTTCGGGTTGTTTTTGGGTGCTGTAATTTCCAGTATCCCATTCTCCATTTTCATTTTCGTCTTCTACTACAATAATTTGGTATTGTGCAGGACTCATATAGCCAATTGTTGTTTCACTTTTATCTAGCGTTCGTTTTTTTACAATTTGACCTTTACCGTCATAAATACGCAGTAGATATTGTTTCCCTGCGTCAAAACCTAAGCATTTTATAATGAGCGTACCATATTTGTCTTCTTCATAAGTTTTAAAGTAAATGTCAATTTCATCATTGTAGTTGCCAAAAAAGTCGGTAAAGGTACTATCTGGAATAATGAGTTGATAATCGGTTTCGGGTTTCCAGTCGTATTTTACCAACATGCGGCGGGTAATGTGAGGGCTAAACGAAATCACCTCTGCAACATTTAATTCGTTTAGAGCTTCCAATAAAACCACTTTACTTTTATCGAAACTGGCTATGGGGTGATTAAATTGCATCCATCCTGTTTCTTTTAAGTTAAGATAGGAAATTCCTCTACCTCCTTTAAAGTTAGAAATGTACTTGATGTATTGCAAGGTTTTTTCCCCAATTGTTCTTTTAAATCTTACCGTATCTTGCACTTCCATATTAGGTCCTCTGTTCAACACCACATTTATACCTGCCTGATCTGCTAGGTTTCTGTACCAAACATGCAGGGTGTCATTGTTCAACGATTTTTCTACTAGCCAATCTTCTTTAGCTAATACGGCTTGTTCGGCTGTTGGTGCTGGCAAAAACACATCTACAGCAAGGCTATCCTGCGTATCAGAAAATTGTAGCTCTATATGTCCGTATTCCCTATTTCGCTTTTCCTTTATCTTGGCAATACCGTCGCCTTCACTAAATAACTTAATTTTATAATCTTGGCTAGGCGAGTACTCAATATCAAGTGTTTGTGGATAAAAGCCAATTTCTTCATTTGCTTGGTCAAAATAAAAATTATTGTTTTTATCTACGAGTGCTACTAGCTGGTATTTATTAGGAGGCAAGTTATTAAGTTTAAATAAACCATTCTCATCAGTACGCCCAATATACTTAGGAGGTGTTGTTTTAAACAAACTGTCAATCCCTGCTGGATATAGCGCAACTAGCACATCGGCAACAGGACGGTTATTATTAGCTTGTAGCACTTTCCCTTTCATACTAATCGAATCCATTACCTCGCCAGTAGAAAAAGCGTAGGTGAAATTCTTCATCGGATTGTTTTCCGTAAGGTCTTTTATACTTTCGCCAAAGTCGATGGTATAGGTTGTATTAGGAGCTAAATCTTCCTTAAACTTTACTATAATGTTTTTGCCTCTAATTCTAATATCGGGTCGTTCCTTCATCATGGGCGATATTAAAATCTGACTATTGGGATTTTGTAATTTTACAAATTCATTAAACTTAAAAGTAATACTTTGAGATGCAAAGTTTGTTGTGCCATTTTTAGGTGAACTATTTAAAACTTCTGGAGCTAAAATATCTTTTTCGCCACCAGAAGGTGCAACACGATTTGCACAGGCAGCAGCTAGGAAGCTACCAAATAAAACAAGCACTAAAAAATATGTTGAAAAAATATCTTTTGACATAATTTTCTTTATTGAAAATGGTCGATTAAGTAACACATAAAAAATAAGTCCGACAATTTGTACGCAGAGATTTTGTGCTTAAACAAGGCGCAAAATAACTGCGTATAAATTAGGAAATTATTTAAACACCACTACTTACAATGCGGAGTAGTAATATTTCGCCTACAATGATAACGAATTAAAAATAAAAAAAGCCACCAAAATACTCGATTTATTTTACAAGTATTTTAGTGGCTTCTAAAAATATTTTTGTGCGATATTTTGGGAAGACAATTACCTGCCCATATGAACCATCAATACCGAAATGTCGGCAGGAGATACGCCACTAATTCGGCTTGCTTGCCCAAGTGTTTCGGGCTGAATTTTCATCAGCTTTTCCCGAGCTTCAATAGATAGCCCAACTAGTTTATGATAATCGAAAGTAGTATTTAAACGTACTTGTTCTAGGCGGTTCATTTTTTCTGCGATTTCTATTTCCTTTTGAATATAGCTTTCGTACTTTGCATTTATTTGCGCTTGCATCAAAGTGTCTTCATCAAAATCTTTAAGAAGTGCGGCAATTTTTTCTACTTGCATTAAGTCTTGCATGCTAATTTGTGGGCGCAAAAGCACACCAATTAATTTAACTGATTGCTTTAATGGGGTAGTACCTTTAGCTGCTAAAATATGATTAATTTCGGGAGGTTTAATACTCATTTCTTTAAAGCTCTGGAGTATTTGTTCGCTACCTTGTTTTTTTACAAGCATATTTTGGTAGCGTTTTTCACTAGCTAAACCTAATTCATAACCTCTTTGGGTTAGGCGAATATCGGCATTATCTTGTCGCAGTATAATGCGGTATTCGGCACGAGAGGTAAACATGCGGTAAGGTTCTTCTGTTCCTTTATTAATAAGGTCGTCAATAAGTACACCTATATATGCTTCCGAACGGTTTAAAATAAACGGCTCCTCTCCTTTTACTTTTAGGTGTGCATTTATGCCAGCCATTAACCCTTGGCAAGCTGCTTCTTCATATCCTGTAGTTCCATTTATTTGCCCTGCAAAAAAGAGGTTTTCTACTAGTTTGGTTTCTAGCGAATGCTTTAATTGTATGGGCGGGAAGTAATCGTATTCTATCGCATAACCAGGTCTAAACATCTTTGCATTTTCAAAACCTGGTATTTTACGCATGGCATTGAGCTGCACATCTTCTGGTAAAGAGGTAGAAAACCCATTCACATATATCTCTACCGTGTTCCATCCTTCGGGTTCTACAAATATTTGGTGACGGTCTCTTTCGGCAAAACGGTCTATTTTATCTTCAATAGATGGGCAATAACGAGGTCCGATGCCTTGTATACGCCCTGTAAACATGGGCGATTGGGAAAAACCAGTACGTAAAATCTCATGCACTTCTGGATTTGTGTAGGTAATCCAACAAGAACGTTGTTTTACTAAGGGTTTGGTATCGGTATAAGAGAATTTAGACGGATTTTCGTCTCCAAATTGCTCTTCTAATAGTGTGTAATCTAAGCTTCTCCCATCAACTCTAGGCGGGGTTCCTGTTTTCATACGTCCGCTTTCAAATCCTAGTTCGAGCAATTGCCCTGTAATACCTGTAGCGGCTCGTTCTCCTGCTCTTCCACCGCCAAACTGCTTCTCTCCTATGTGAATAAGCCCATTTAGGAAGGTTCCATTGGTTAAAACAACCGTTTTTGCCTTAATTTCCATGCCCATTCCTGTAGAAACGCCTACTACTCTACCCTTTTTAATAACTAAACCAGTAACCATTTCCTGCCAAAAATCTACATTTGGAGTTTGTTCTAGCATGTTTCGCCACTCGGCAGCAAATAGCATACGGTCGTTTTGTGTACGAGGACTCCACATTGCAGCTCCTTTAGAACGGTTAAGCATTCTAAATTGTATGGCGGTTTTATCGGTTACAATACCCGAATAACCTCCTAATGCGTCTATTTCGCGCACTATTTGCCCTTTTGCAACACCTCCCATAGCAGGATTGCACGACATTTGCCCTATTGTTTGCATGTTCATCGTTACCAATAGCACTGATGAACCTAAATTAGCAGCCGCAGCCGCAGCTTCGCATCCCGAATGACCGCCGCCTACTACTATTACATCGTATTCTTTAAACATGATACTCTTTGTTTTCCATATATCAACAGCTACTAGAAGGATATAGTTCTGGTAGCTTTTAAAAGTGCACAAAAATACGAAATTATTGATTAAAGAAGTATGCTATTATAAATGGAAAAGAAAATAAAAAAAGAAATGAATGTTTCACGTGAAACTTGAATGAATTTATTGTTTTAATGTTTCACGTGAAACATAAGGAGAACTAGTATTTAGACGTTTCACGTGAAACATTTTAACAAGAAAATACTTCCTTAAATTAGAAGCATTTAAAGAATAAGGGTCTAAAAGTGGAAACTGTATTAAAATTGGAAGTGATAATCCTGAAGGTATTAAAATACTTTGGTTTTTACCCACCATTAGTATCTTAAATGGAAGCTAATAGTTCACCGATTATTGAGCGTAGTCAAATGCGCTGTATTGAACGAAGTCGAAGTCTGTTAGCTGAACGGGCTTAAAACTAGCAATAAAATACATTTCTATGTGCTTTTTTTCATACTTCGCCTATGCTCCCTAACCGAAAAGGGGAATTGAAACGATAGATTAGTAGAATGCTGAGTAGCAATATGCTTTGTGAAAAGTTGTTTTATAGCGACTAACAGTTTGTTTTTTATAGTGTTTTTAGGAAAAAAGCATAAAATAAGAGCATGTTTATCTAATACGTTCACACTTTTGGGGCAAAAAGGAGTAAATAAGAGGTGTTTAAACGGTTTTGTCTTGTTTTGCTAAAAGTATTACACACTTTTCTAACTAGTGGCTCAAAACTTAAGTTTCTGATGATTAAGTCGCCGTATTTTTTTTCT
>JAHDBT010000097.1 GCA_020630215.1 Bacteroidota bacterium | reverse complement strand
TAATAATAATCATTCATTGGTAGTGCTGGTGCTGGTTTCGAACCTCTTGCCATATCCTTGGTTGATTTTATAAGGGACAAATAAATGCAAAGGTAGGCATTTTTTGGATTTTATAGCACTAGGAGCTATAAAAGAATCGCTGAAAAAAGCTATCAATATAAAAAGAATGACAATACACATCATTGGACATTAACCCAAACAGGTGTTATTTTATCGGAGGAGAAAAACAAAAAGACGGTTATTGCTTATGATAGATACCCCCTTACACCCTCCCAATTTCGCTTAGTATATCACCTACTTATTACCGAAACCAAACAAAGTATTTTTAATGCTGCCTACTTGTACCCACTACTTGCACATATACATGGACATACAAATTTACTTGAAAATATGCATACACAAATAAATAAGTTATGGTACGATGTTAAAATGATATTGGTTAAGTGGACATTAGCATACAAACAAAAACATGACAAAAACACCTCCCCTACCCTATGGGATAGGGGCAATAAGGGTAAAAATAGCCATGATACACCCTATGGTATAGAAAAAAGTATTAATTGTACAGCCCTGTTTATTTTTTCGTTAGACATAAAAATGCTTTTTGTTTTCCTCCTCCTCCTCTTTATAGTTTGGGTATTTGTTGCAGTAGTAAAGGAAGTGTTGCGTTTTAGTACAGTTAAATACCCTTACTGTAGCCAAACAAGATGTATAACAGAACAAGACAACTATATACTGTTAATTGGTAATGCCATTAGAGCAGAACAGGAAGGAAATATAGAACAGGCTAATAAATTGTTTGAGGAGGCTAATAGGCGTACTTTGTAAATGTTAGGAGCTTAAATTGGTGTTTTATAGGTAACACTAAAAACAAGCAGTAAAAAGAAAAAAAGCATCAAAATGATATTAATGTTTTTTTTCTTTTTACTGCTTTTTTTGTCGTATTTTTGTCATTATTTAAAAGGATAAATTTTCTAAAATAAAATGGCAAAACAATACGTGTTTAAGAAAATTGTAGAGAGCCGTAAAATAGGTGATTTTGTAGCTCACAAAACAGAAACTATTTTTGTTTCCCCTCTAAAACTAAACCCTCCAACCGATTTTTTGCGTGTAGAGTATTCTTCCAATTGCAAAGATACCTTTCCTAATTGTTGCAAAACTCATCGTTCATACCATGAAGATGTTACAAAATGGTATAACCAACTAATAAAGGAAGATAGGAGTTACTTAATGCTGAAAAAGTACAAATGGTTTAAGGAATCATTTTATAAAAATTTACCTGAAAAGATATTAAATGCACTATCATATACAGAGTATATACTAGTTAAAAATTGTGAGGCAGATAATATTAATAATGCTATTATCCCATTTATGATTGATGTAAAAAGAAGCTTTGGTTATCCTCTTTTCGGTTATGAAAAATACTTACAGTACCTTCATTTTCTTGTTACCAATTTATACAATAATAATAAGGGGAAATCTAAAAAAAACTTTGCGTACATACTAAGATATATTGAGCAATGTAAAAAGGACATTTACAAAGACACAGATACATTTACTCCTATAAACACCTTATTAAAACTGCGTCAAAAGTGGTTAGATTTGTTCCCCTTAGAATTGAGTGGATATAAGGACAAAAGAGAACAAATAATTAAAATCTTACCATTTTTTAAAAATATTCATGAAGAACATGAAACAGGTCTATTAACTGCTACAATTATCACAGGTGATGAATTAGTAAGCCATCTTAAAAAAGCTACTGCTATTCTCATAAACCAAAATACAAACAAGTTAGGAAAAGGGTTTACTTTAGATACTTTAAAAACAGAAATTACTTTTTTAGCAGAAAAAAACTATATAATAGAGGAAGCTAAGTTGTTAGAGAAGTATTCTAAAAATGAGTTAGACTATGTGGAATTAATAGAGAAATGGATACAAGCACAAATAAGATTATTTGAGAGAAAAAGATATAATAGGAAATCCCAATCAACAAAAAAAGAGTGGACATTTTTAAAACTATTCAAACAAAATAAAGATAGAATGGATTATTTTTTTGAGTTACTTAAAAGACCAGAAATAGGTGCAATAGATGAAAATGATAATTGGATTTTTAAGCCTCGTAAAAGTAGCATTGCAGCCTGTTTTGTTGCATTGGAAGAACTAGAATACATAAGCCCGAATATAAAAAAAGACACTTTGTATGATTTAATTACTACAAAAATTACTTTTTCTCTTTCAAAGAAATACTTTAGAGAGGGAGCAAATAACAAGGACGTTTTACGCTTCCAAGAAATTTTTAAAAGGTATTTAAGGTAATATTTGCCTTTATTTACTTCCGAAAGGAAGTAACGGAAGTTTTACTATTCTTTCTACTGTTTTTTTGTGGTTGATATTTATATTTATTAATCCATAAAAAAGTAATAGCATGGATAATATAGCTTTATTAACAACATTAACACCCTCCGAAATGCGGCAACTAGTTAGGGAGGAGATAGAAGAAGCTTTAAAAAACTTTAAAGCAACGAACCAACAAAATACAAGAAAAAAAACGCTCTCCTTTAAGGAAGGTTGTAAGTATGTCAACATCAGTACATCACATGGGTATAAGCTTACCAGTAAACGTATGATTCCCTTTAGTAAGCAAGGGAAGAAAATTTATTTTAACGTGGAGGAGTTGGATAGATGGATGTTGGAGAATAAGGTAGTACAGACTTCGGAAATGTTGGAAGATGTAGAAACATATTTAAACAAAAAGGGGGTAAGTTATGAGTAAATCAATTAAACTTACCCCTCACTCTAACTGCTTGCAAGATAAGAATTTTTTAGCAGAATTAAAAAAAATTATTCCTAGTAAAGATAATTTTATTCAAACTAAAAATGGTTATATTGATTGGACTTTTGAGCAACTGGTAAAGTATCAAGGTTTTAAAGATGCTGCTAAAATAGTGGAGGAGAAAAAGAGAGAAATAAATACAGCAAATACCACCTTAATTATTTCTTATGAAATGGCTTTGAAAGGTAAAAGATATGCTCCTTTAACAGCTTCGCAACCGAAACAGGAAAAAAAAAGTATCGAACCTATGAAGCAAAACGAAAGTGGTATCCTTACAAAGACTAAAGAAGGGGAGCAACTACTTTACCCAAAAAAACAGATTATAGTTAATATTCCTAAATCAGTACCCAAAGAAGAGGAGGAGCTTTCCTCCTCCTCTTTTACCAATGAGGAACATAACACACCTAACAAGAATTTTACTAAAGAGATTTATGAGCATTTACCCTCTTTTCTAAAAGATTGCATAGAGCATTTGGTTGATCCTATTGAAAAGGAAGTTTTTTTAGTTGGTGCTTTAGGGGTAATTAGTGGCGCACTCCCCAATGTTATAGGCCACTATGATACTAAATGGTATGGAACAAATTTATACACTTATATTTTAGCTGCTTATGGTTCGGGTAAAGGTAGTTTGAGTTTATGTAAACATTTAGGTGCGGCTATTCACAATGAAAGAAAACGGCTGTATAAGGAGGAGTTGGCAAAGTATAAAGCATTAAAACGCCAGCAAAAAAAAGACCCTGATTTACTGCAAGAAAAACCCATAGAGCCAAACATAAAAGTATTGTATATCCCTGCCAATAATAGTAAAACAGGTGTTTTTGAATTGCTTGATAGTAATGATGGTAAAGGCATTATTTTTGAAACCGAAGGCGACACTATAACCGATGCGATTAAGCAAGACTATGGCAATTATACAGATGGCCTTAATAAAGCTTTCCATCATGAAGCAATTAGTTACTATAGGAGAGGCGGTAAAGAACTGGTAGAAATTCCGCATCCTTACCTATCTGTTGTTTTAAGTAGTACATTCGACCAATTGCGTTATTTAATGCCTACTATTGAAAATGGTTTCTATAGTCGCTTTTTGTATTATCAAATTAAATCTGATTTTGATTTTAAAAATGTCTTTGATAGTAATAAGAAAAACTACACCAGCTACATTAAAAAGAAGGGAGAGGAGTTAGCCGAATTTTATAACTACTTAAATGAACAAACTGTACCGATTGAATTTACTTTACAAGAACATCAGCAAAAGCAATTCTTGGATTTATTTAGGACTTGGAAGGGGGAATTAAAAGAGTTTGATTTAAACGATTTACAGGGTACTGTAAATCGTTTGGGATTGATTTGTTTTAGAATTGCGATGATTTTCTCTACGTTGCGTATGTTTGAAGATGGGGAAAGTTTACAGAAGTTGGTTTGTACAGATGAGGACTTTAATAATGCCATTGCAATTATTGAAATTTTAAAATATCATAGTTATAGTGTGTATTACAAAATAATGCCGCCAAAGAAAAAAGCTCATAAAAATAAGTTTGAAGAAAAAGCCGACAAAATTAAAATGGCTATTGAGTTAAGAAGTAAAGGTTGGGTATTAGATAAAATAGCGCAAAATTTAAAAGTGTCAAAGAGTACCTTACACCGATGGTTAAATAGGTACTAAGTAATACTTTGCCTTTAGAGTATAACATTTCGTTCCATTTCCCGAAAATGGAACGGAGTGCTTTTTTAATAGTTAGTGAAGTAAGTGTCTTGAGAGAGCTATTTTTTCGCTAGATAAGGCGCAAAAGTATATCATTTCGTTCCATTTCCCGAAAATGGAACAGAGTGCTTTTTTAATAGTTAGTGAAGTAAGTGTCTTGAGGGAGCTATTTTTTCGCTAGATAAGGCGCAAAAGTATAGCATTTCGTTCCATTTCCCGAAAATGGAACAGAGTGCTTTTCGCTAGATAAGGCGCAAAAGTATATCATTTTGTTCCATTTCCCGAAAATGGAACGGAGTGCTTTTTTTTATAGTTAATGAAGTGTATCAACTATAACCAACAATTTAAACTATATGGAAGATATTGTAGTATATGCCAACTATAAACCAATAAAAAATGTATTAGATGTGGAGGTGTCTTGCTTTAAAAATTATACAACACCTCACAACCCCAAAAAAGTTAACCTGCTAACATGGCTTTGGTCTAATAAACATAAGGAGAAGGTGGAAATAATACGAAAAACAAAAGATAAGCAATTAAGAAAAAAACTAAAAAGCCAATTACCTGCTATTACGCCTAGTGGCATTTTTACCTATCGTTCAGAGAAATGTTTAGTTGCTCATTCTGGTCTTATACATTTTGATATTGATAAACAAGATAATGACCATATTAAAAATTATGACAAACTTAAAGAGCAAATTTGCAATTTAGAATATGTAGCCTATTGTGGAAAATCGGTTTCAGGGAATGGCTATTGGGGTTTAGTGCCTATCCCTATGAAAAATTTACATAAATACCATTTTAAAGCACTTGTAAAAGCGTTTAAAAGGTATGGAATTAACCTTGATACTAAACCCCAAAACATAAGCAGTTTAAGAGGCTACTCTTTTGATGAGGAGGCATATTTTAATTTTTTTGCAAAAGATTATTGGGGGGTAGAGGTCGAGCCAATGTCAGACGAAGATCACTTGAAGATGCTATTGGGAGACAACTATACGCCCCCTAATTATAAAAGTATTGGGAAATTTGAAACTACACAAGATAAAGTCGAAGGACTTATACAATTAATTTGCAATGCTAGAATTGATCTTACACCTACCTATAAAGACTGGTTTCAAATTGCTTGTAGCCTTGCTAATGAGTTTGGGGAAAGGGGGAGGATATACTTTCACCAAGTTAGCCAGTTTTACCCTAATTACCAAGCTACCAAAACAGATAAACAATACGATGCTTGTTTACGCAATAATTATAAAATTACCATCGGTACTTTTTTTTACTACTGCAAAAATGCGAACATAGAGCTAAATGCTAATTAAGATAAAATCTTTCTTCCTATGCTGGTCATATAAAAGCTGTTTTCCTTAAAGATTTAGGTTATTTTATCGCTTTTTAGGGCAAAAAAAGTATTTTTGCGTACTTCTATACACCTAATGCTAATTATAAATGATGCCCTACGATATAAACCAACTTAATTTAGAACCTGCTAAACTACAAGCGGTTACAACTACCGAAGGGGCATTGTTAATTATTGCAGGGCCAGGATCAGGTAAAACCATGACCTTAGTGGAGCGTATTGTTTACCTCATTGTACAAAAAAAAGTAGCTCCCGAAAATATTTTGGTAGCTACCTTTACCACTAAAGCCGCTAAAGAGTTGGTTACAAGGGTATCTAATAGGCTTTTGGAATTGGAGGTAAAGGTTAATCTAAACGAAATTTATATAGGTACGCTTCATGCTATTTTTTTACGCATCTTAGAAGATAATAGAGCCTATACCCAACTAAAGCGCAACTATAAGCTTTTGGATGACTTTGACCAAAAGTACCTTATTTATCGCTTGGTAAGGGATATGCAAAAAATGGATGGCTTTGATGTATTAATGGGTAAGGCTATTAGGGCAAACTATTGGGTAAAGGCTTTAAAGCTTTACAAACTGTTTGGCAAGGTAAGCGAAGAAGGAATAGATATTAGCCGCCTAATTGCCTCTAAACATCCTAATATACAAGCATTGGGCAGGTGCTACCAATTGTACTTAGATGCCTTAAAAGAGGCGAATAGCTTGGACTTCTCCACCATTCAAACACATACTTTACACCTCCTCCAACAACACCCCGAAGTATTAGCTAAAATACACCAGCAAATTAAGTATATTATGGTGGATGAGTACCAAGATACCAACACCATTCAAGAAAAAATTTTACTCCTCCTCACTAATCAACAAAATAATATTTGTGTGGTTGGTGATGATGACCAAGCTCTTTACCGTTTTAGAGGGGCATCTATTCGTAATATCTTAGAGTTTCAAAATAATTTTGAGGAGGGAGAATGCACCAAAATTGAATTGGCTACCAATTACCGTTCCCACCCCGATATAATTAACTTTTATAACCGTTGGATGAGGTTAAACACCTGGTCTTTTAATGGTACTGCTTACCGATATGATAAGGAGATTGTACCCCGAAAGGATAAGGATTTTGTTCAAAACCCATCTGTTATAAAGGTGTCATCTGTTGGTACAGAGGAACATTGGTTTGAGGAAATTTATACTTTTATTGAAACAATAAAAAACAATGGTAATTTAACAAATTACAACCAAATTGCCTTTTTATTTCGTTCTGTGAAAAATGAAAAGGTACAGGCTTTGGCCCGATATTTAGAGAGTAAAGGGATTCCTGTTTTTTCGCCTCGTTCTGCTTTGTTTTTTGAAAGGGAGGAGGTAATGTTGGTACTTGGTGCTATTATTTTTACTTTCCCTAATTTGTTTGATGATTTGAAATGGAGGGAGGATTTAGAATTAGATATTTGGGGCTATTACCAAAGCTGTAAACTGTTTTTTGCCAATGCTATAAGAAAAGATAAGACGGCTAATAAAAGCCTCCTCAAATGGCTTAAAATCAAAGCTTTAGCACATACCCCTTTAGCTAAAAATGCTGATTATGCCTTTTCGGGCATGTTTTATGAATTGCTACAGTTTCCTATGTTTCAAAATATAGTGGAACTTGATTTAAATACAGCCGTTCATCAACAAAGAGCCATCTATAATATGGCCCTCCTCTCTCAATTACTTACTAAGTTTGAGTACCTGCAAAACATTACCCTCTTTACGGTAAAAAATATGGAACGTACTTTAAGGAATTTCTTTAATGAATACCTACGCTTTTTGTATGAAGGGGGAATGGAGGAGTACGAAGATTTTGAAGAGTTTGCCCCCTCTAATTGTGTATCCTTCATGACCATACATCAATCTAAGGGTTTAGAGTTCCCTATTGTTATTACGGATTCCTTAAATAGTGTTCCCCGAAAACAATTTGATGATATTGATGTGATTTTACAAAACGAGTTTAGCCAAAAGCCCCCCTTTGAACCTATTGAGCAAACTAAATTTTACGATTTTTATAGGCTTTATTATACGGCTTATTCCAGACCTCAAAATTTATTAGTACTTTCGGCCCACGAAAAAGAAGGAAGAGGCAAAACACCCTCCAAATATTTCGAGCCTGTTTATAACAATTTGCCTTCGTGGTATAGTGCCGAATTTGATTTGGATAAGCTTGAACTGACAACCGTAAAAGCCGCTAATATTAAGCAAGAATACTCTTTTACCTCTCATATATTGGTTTATGAAAATTGCCCCTTACAATACAAATTTTATAAGGAGTTGGCTTTTAGCCCTGTACGTAATGCGGCCGTAGTATTTGGGATTTTGGTTCACCAAACTATCGAGGACATACATAAAACGGTACTTAAACAGGAAGTGCATAAAGTGAACAATGCCAATATTGAACAATGGTTTGAAAGCAATTATAAAAGCCTTGTAAAGCATTTCCGTACTTATTTAGCACCAGCACAAAAAAAGGTAGCTCTAAAGCAGGTGCTTAATTATAAGGAGCGCAACAAACACCAATGGCACATTATTAAAGAAGCAGAAGTAGCCGTTTCTTTAGTGAAAGATGACTACATTTTAAAGGGTACTATTGATTTGATTAAAGGAGAAAATAATACCGTAGAAATTGTAGATTTTAAAGGCGAAAAAAAGCCCGATGTAAATAATGCCAATGATAGAGAAAAGCTTAAACGATACCAAAGGCAATTAGAAATTTATGCTCATTTGGTAGAGCAAAGGCACGGCCACAAGGTTAGCAAAATGCACCTGTACTATACTGGTGCTAAAAATGAAAACCCCTATGTTAGTTTTCCCAAAAACGATAAAGCAATAGCGCAAACTATCAATGCTTTTGATGAGGTAGTAGGCAAAATACAAAGTAAAAATTACAATGTAGATTGCACCAATATAAACCAAGATGTTTGTGATAATTGCGACTTTCGCTTTTTTTGTAAAAGAAGCAAAAAACTAACCATTTAATGATACACCCAATGGAAGGAAAACAGAGCAACTTAAATATACAAGCTGATAAAAAAGTAACAACTATTGAAAAGTACAACTTTGAACCCATTAAAGGCTATCCAATGTTGCATTGGAAAGGAAAACGCCCTTTTACCTCCACCCAATACTATCCAGCACAATTAAAAGAAACGCATGGAGAAGAGGTAAATAATTGGCTAAATGAAATTTATTGGGGAGATAATTTGCAGGTAATGAGCCACCTCTTAAAAGAATATAGGGGCAAAGTTAAACTGGTGTATATTGATCCTCCTTTTGATAGTAAAGCAGATTATAAAAAGAAAATAAGCCTAAAAGGTAAACAAGTTACAAACGATCAAACAGCATTCGAGGAAAAACAATATACGGATATTTGGACAAATGACGATTATTTACAGTTCATGTATGAACGCTTAGTTTTGATTAGGGAATTGTTGGCAGATGATGGAAGTATTTATTTACATTGTGATTGGCACAAAACACATTATTTACGTTGTATGTTAAATGAAATTTTTGGTGATACTTTTTTTAGAAACGAAATTATTTGGTATTACAGACGATGGACAGCAAGTAGTAACTCATTTCAAAAAATGCATGATACAATTCTTTTTTCTACAAAATCGGATACTTATATTTTTAATGATGTATATGTTGAGCCAACTAAAGGTCAGAAAGAAAAACATGAAAAAGGATGGGATCGAAATTCTGTTTATATTAATGGAGTAAGACAACCTCAATTGTTAATCTATGATCAGGAAAAAGTTGATTCTGCTATCTTATCAGGTAAACTAAATCTTAGTGATTATGCAAGAACTGTAAAAGTCAAAAATACCCAAACTACAGCATCTGATGTATGGACAATTAACTATATTAATTCACAAGCTAAAGAGAGGCAAAATTACCCCACCCAAAAACCCGAAGCCCTACTAGAACGCATAATAAAAGCCTCCTCAAATGAGGGAGATATAGTTTTTGATTGCTTTATGGGTAGCGGCACAACGCAAGCCGTAGCCATGAAATTAGGGAGGCGTTTTATAGGTTCAGATATTAATTTAGGGGCTATACAAACCACTACCAAACGTTTATTGCAAGTAGCTAAAGAGCTAGATAAACAAAGGATTAAAGAGGAGATTTTAGGGGAGCAAGTAAGCCTAAGTTTAGCAGCTACCCCAAAACTAGCTTATAAAAGTAAGCATAGCCATAAAAAAGGGGAGGAAAAGAGCCAAAGCAGCAAAAAAGGCACAACTTACTATACAGGTTTTAAGGTGTATAATGTAAACAACTATGATTTGTTTCGTAATCCTGTAGAGGCTAAAGCCTTGTTGATAGAGGCTTTAGAAATTCAACCTTTGCCCAACAATACTATTTACGATGGCGAAAAGGATGGACGCATGGTAAAAATTATGCCTGTAAATAGAATAGCAACAAAAGCCGATTTAAACCCCTTAATTACAGGGTTTAATATTAAAACTTTTGAGCAACGCAAAACACAAAATCCTAATAGAGCCGTAGAAAGTTTGTTGCTGGTATGTATGGGCCATGAACCCGATTTAGCCCCACATCTAAAAAAGGAAATGTTGGCTTTAGGTTTTAGTATAGATGTGGAGGTGGTAGATATTTTGAGGGATAAAGCCAACCTCGAATTTAAGCGAGAAGCCGAAGCCGAAATAGTGATCGAAAAAGATAAATTGATTATCGAATCTTTTTACCCAATGAATCTTTTACAAAAGCTTAGTTTGATGAAAGAAAATGTAACAGATTGGAGAGAGTTAACCGAAACCGTAATGATAGACTTTAATTATGATGGTAGCATATTTGAACCCTCTTTAGTGGATATACCAGCTAAGAAAGCATTGGTAAAAGGCGTGTATGCTATTCCTAAAGATGCAGGTACAATAAGGGTTAAAATTACAGATGTACTTTCAGAATCAATTGAAAAAGATGTTTACTATGGCTAAGATAAAAAAAATATCAGACCTCCCTTTTTATAGTTACCTCCACCTTTTTTATAAGCAAAACAAAGGTACAATAAAGCGCAACTATAAGCGGCTAAGTAAGAAGTTTTTAGATTTTAACGACCCCGAAAAAGGTAAGGCATTTTTACGCCAACCCCAATTTGAGGCATTAGAAATGTACATCTTTTTAAAAGAGTATTTGGAGAACCAACACCTTACCGAAATATTTACACAATGGTACAATAAAAGCGGTAAATTTGAACTAAGAGAACTAAAGGGAGTTGGTACAGGTGGTCAATTATCTATGTTTGAGCAAGTAGATAAAAATACCTACAAAAAGGTATTTGCAGCTATGGAGGAGGTAAAGAGTATTTACCCTAATTACATCTTTGCATTAACAATGGGTTTAGGTAAGACCATACTTATGGCTACCACCATTTTTTACGAATTTTTGTTGGCTAATAAATTTCCTAAAAGCCCCAACTATTGCCATAATGCTTTAGTATTTGCCCCCGATAAAACGGTACTACAATCTTTAAAGGAAATTCAAACCTTTGATAAAAGTTTAGTTGTACCTACTGAATACGTTAATTGGTTAGATACCCATTTAAAATTCCATTTCCTAGATAATACAGGTACGTCATTAAATGTATTAGATAAATCGAGCTACAACATTATTATATCTAATACCCAAAAAATTATTATCAAAAAGCAGCACAAACAAAAGTCAGCTACCGCCAATTTATTTTCAGCGAGTAATGCACGGTACAAGGCAAAAAAACTAAATGCCGAATTTGATGACCTGTACGAATGGGATACCATAGAGAGCGAAACCGATTTACAAGCCAATCAACGTTTTGAGAAATTAACCCGAATAAAGCAGTTAGGTATTTATGTTGATGAAGCTCATCATGCTTTTGGCAATAAATTAGCCAAAGATATGATGGTAAAAAAAGGAGCTAAAGCCAATACAACCAGTTTGCGTTTTACCATTAACCAACTAGCTTTACACCTTAGAGACTTAGGTACAAAGGTGGTAGGCTGCTATAATTATACAGGCACACCCTATGCAGGTAAAAAACTTTTACCAGAAGTAGTATATGCTTATGGTTTAAAACCTGCTATTGATAATAAGTACCTAAAAAAAGTTAGGGTACAATCTATCGAAAACAGCCAATCAAAAGAATTTGTAAAGTATGCCATTACCGAATTTTGGGAACGCCACGAAGGAAAACGTTATGAGGGTAAGTTGCCCAAAATAGCCTTTTTTGCTCCAACAATAGAAAGCCTTAGCAACGAACTTAAACCGCATGTAGAGGAGGTTTTAAGTAGTTTAGACATTGATACCAATAAGATATTGGTTAACGTAGGAAACGCTAAATTAACCTCTAACGATGATTTAAGGGAGTTTAAGAACTTAGACAACCCAAACTCCAAAAAACAGTTTATTCTACTAGTCAATAAAGGGAAAGAAGGTTGGAATTGTCGTTCTTTATTTTCGGTTGGGCTATTTCGTAAGCCTAAATCAAAAGTGTTTGTGCTACAGGCTACCATGCGTTGTTTGCGCTCTATAGGGCAAGTTCAAGAAACAGGCCATGTTTATTTATCCAAAGAAAACGAAAAGATTTTAGCCGATGAATTAGCCAGTAATTTTAGGGTAAGTATTGAGGACTTAACGAGTGCAGGTATAGAGGGAGATAAAGAGAAAATTAGGGTAAAGTTGCCAATAGACAAAGTAAAGCTTAAACGAGTAAAATCTACTTATGAATTAAAGCCTAAAAAAATAGCGCAAAGGGTAAACCTAGAAATTGAAAAGGCTTATACCGATAAGTACAAAATTACTTTGGAGGAGAAAACATTGGAGCGTATAAAGGAAAAAGCCAAACGCAAAAAAGACCTTACCCATATCAAAGAAAAAAGAGCCTATAGCCAATTTACTTTAGTAGCCGAAATAGCGAGGTATTTAAACCATTCGCCTATTAAGATACAAAAGATATTGGCCGCTTCTAAAGATGGCATAGAAGCCATTGTAGAAAAGGTAAACGAATTTAACGAGGTACTACACGATCATGTTATACCAAAGCTATTTAATGAGTTTTACGACCTAATAGAAAAACAGGAAGTAGAGGAGGAGGAGATCGAAATAGTAAAGCCGCCTAAAGATGGCGACTACTACGAAATTACCGTAAGTAAGCCCGAACAACTAATATCCGTTAATCAAGATTATTTCAACAAGTTTAAAAACAAAACTTTCCATCTTGATAAATACTACTTTGATTCAAAACCAGAATTGGACTTTTTTAATACCATCATCAAACATAAGAAAGTAGCTAAAGTTTATTTTACAGGTATGCTTACACATGGTCAAACAGATTTTGTAATTAAGTACATAGACCCCGAAACCAATACCGTAAGATCGTACTATCCCGATTTTTTAGTACTAACTACAGATGGTACTTACTACATTGTGGAAATAAAGGGAGATAATAAAATAGATGATGAGGTAGTACAAGCTAAAGCCCTGTATGCTCAACAATTGGCAGCCTCTAACCAAATGTATTATGCAATGATAAAAGGAAGCAAGGCAAAAGAAGGAATCTTTTTAGCTTAAATAGCTGTTGTAGAGGAGGAGGTATTTTGTGTACTACATAAACATTTGATTTTATGGGTAGAAAAAAAACAGGTGCAACCACCACCACCAATACTTTAAAGATAGAACTATCTTATTTGCTCAAACACCAGCTTTTAAAGAGGGGAACAAACACGACCTTTTCTTTAAGGTGGAGCGGTGGCCAGAGCGTTTTAGTTTCTGCTATATTTGATGAGGAGCAACCGTATTTAGACCTATCTTATGTATTGAAAGATGCTAATGGTCAATTAATCACACAATCATATAAAGTACACTTAGAACAATTACCTAGCAACTTAGGCAAAGGGTATGTGCTGTACTTTATTTGTCCTGTAGGGGGTAAGCGTTGTAAGATACTCTACATGGCTTATGATTCCCCTATATTTAAAGCTAGGAATGCCTATCGACAACGTATTTACTATAGTTGCCAAATAGTTTCTAAAAACCATTACTGTTTAGTTAGGTACGCAACTTTGAAAAAGCAATTAGACAGCATAGAACAAAAGAAATACCATAAGCGAAAATATAGAGGGATAGTTACGAAACGAGAAGTCAAAAAACAAAACCTAAAGCATAAGGTTAATTTATTGCAGCATTTTAAAGTGATGTATGCATATTATGAGTTGAAAAAAATAATACCAAGCCTACCTCCTCCTCCACATTTTTTATTAAACAATATGGCTATGTTTCAATAGTATTCATTTCGTTTACATGTTCAAAAGCCAATAAGGTACTAGTGCCTAAATAAGCTGTAAATGTACTTGCACCCTTAATGTATGGAGTTATCATTTCTATGATTTGAAGGGTAAAGTTTTTGATTTTTTGATAAAAAACTTTTAGATTCTCAATGAGTTTAGCTAAAAATGTTTGGATTTTTTTTAATCCATTGTTCGTTACTTCTTTTACCCCATCTATTGTAGTGTATGCAATTCCTAGTAGTCCAGCAAATAGTAATGCATATTTGGGATTTATTTTAGCTAAATAAGTAACTCCATGCTCCATTATTCCCATTGCAATTTTAGATACAAATGATACTGTTTCAAGTATAGCAATAAAAAAGGAACGAACATGATTATAAACTATACTAATAAGGTTGGGGTATTGATTTAAGAGGAAATAAGATATAATTCCTTCGCTATACTCGTTAGTCAATTCACCTGTTTCTTGGATATTCCAAACCTTAAAATCGTTTTGTCCTTTGGTAAATATTTTATCATTAGACATTATACCGTGACTATTTATATCAAAACATAAAGCTAAGTATGGCACATCATCAAGGTCTATATGACCTATTTTCTTTTTTGCTTTTTGCCAATCATCAATCCATTGTGCATCCTTAATTGTTATTGCACTCAACAATGTTTCTGCAAAGGTTAAAGCTTTTGGTTGATCTTCTTCTTTAAATTTAGCATTGATTTTTGCTTTAATTTCTTTTTGTATAAAATGAGGGGCATAAAAATTTACTGATGGATGTATAGCTAATTGATGGAAGAAACAACTATCAAGGTTTTTATTGCCTTTTATCAAGCCATATATTGTTGCATAAAGTATATTGTTGTCAATAACAATGTTTAGTTGAAAGTTAAAGAGCTTATCCCAAAAAGGTAAACCTGTTTTAGGCCGTTTTTGAATATGGCTTATTAGTATAGTGGCAAAGCTTTCTTGAATTTCTTGTGTTAGATATTCAAGTTGTGGAATATCTTTTTTTAACTCTTTTTTTATTTGTTGGTACTTTTCTTTATTGTCAATTGTCATAATAATAGGTTTTGATAGTACAACCTTATACAACAATCTGTAGTTCCCTTTTCTTTACTTTCTTTTTATTTGCCTATAATTGTTTTGATAGGAAACGGTAAAATGTTCGACCTATGTTCGACCCAGACAAAAAAAAAGAGCTACGTAATAATACGTAACTCTTTGATTTTCAGTAAGTCGGGATAGCAGGATTCGAACCTGCGACCCCCTGTTCCCAAAGCGTGTATTTGATGCTTGTTGTTGATTTCTTTTAATACGCTTTTTTATTGTAAATACTTGATAATCAATGATTTTTATACTTGTTTCTTTTCTTTAGTTTTCTTATCTTTGCCTTAAATGTTCGACCTATGTTCGACCCAAAAATAAACACAATATGGCAAGTATCAAAATTTTTCAGAAAAACAAACAATTAGCAAACGGAGAATGCCCGATATTTTTACGCATCACAAAAGACCGTAAAAAGAAACTAATAGCTTTAGGTTATTCCTGTAAGCCAAATCAATGGAGTAGTGCAAAAAGTGAGTTTAAGAAGAACTTACCAAACCATGTTCAAAAAAATTTAGTGCTTTCAGAATTGAAAAGTAAGGCTTTAAGCATTATTGATGGCTTTCGTACTAATAGTATAGATTTTACTTTAAGTCAGTTTGAGGAGGCATTTAGAGGAGGAAAAAGCACAAGCAATGTAAATGTATATCAGCATTTTACCCAAAAAATAGAGAATCTTAAAACGGCTGGTCAAGTAGGTAATGCTACAGTTTACAAAGATACTCGTTCTTCTTTTTTTGGATTTACTAAAAATAAAAGATTAAGGTTTGAAGATATTACTCCCTCCTTACTCGAAAAGTACGAAATATATTTAAAAAGCAGGGGAGGAACTAACGGAGGCGTTAGTAATAAGATGAGAACTATAAGAGCTATTTATAATGATGCCATTGATAAAGATTATGCTAAATTGGAGCATTACCCATTCAGAAAGTACAAAATATCAAAACTAAAAGCCGAAAGTGTAAAACGAGCCTTAGCACATGAAGAGGTGAAGCAAATTGTTAATTTTCCTTTGGATAAGTACCCACACTTAACCGATGCCCGAAATTATTTTGTGTTTAGTTACTATACAAGGGGCATGAATTTCGTTGATATGCTGCATTTAAAATGGTCTGATATTATAAACGATACCATTACCTACAAAAGAGCTAAAACCCATAAAAACTTTGTTGTTAAGGTACTACCTCCCGTTAGGACTATTTTAAATTACTATGAAGATGATTTAAGTACAGAGTATGTTTTTCCAATACTTCTTAAAGATAATCTTACCCCCTCTCAAATTCAAAACAGAAAGAAGAAGGTACTAAAGAAGTATAATAAAGGCTTAAAAGAGATAGGTCAAATTTTGGGTATTAGTATTCCATTAACGAGTTATGTAGCTCGACATAGTTATGCAACTAACCTAAAACAAAAGGGAGTATCAATTGCCGTAATTAGTGAATCACTAGGACATAAAAGCGAGGAAGTAACCGAAACTTATTTAAAGGCTTTTGAAAATAGTGTATTAGATGAGGCTACGGAAAAATTATTATAAACTTTAATAAAACGTAAATATTATAAAGCCGCTAAGGTGTAAGCCCTGAACAAGTGAACACCAAAGCGGCTAAACTTTATAACAAAAGTTCGGAGGCAAATCTAAGGCTTTTGAACCAAAAAAAAGCATTGATGTATGATTTACACAAAAAAACTAATGTACTTTTTAATGGCAATTGGTGCATTAATGGCCATGTATTATTCCTATTGGTGGTATCATTTACCTTTAGTGTCTGTTTGCTGCCTGTTGATTGCATTGTACTTTATACACCAACTATTAAAGCAGCCATTGCTTACTAATAGAAGGGGAAATGTACTTTCTATTGAAATTAAAGGTAAAAGTAAAGATGTTGTCTTTGTACCAGAAATGAAAGAAGGTAAACCATTTTATATTTGTATGCTTGTAACTAGTGCTTAAAAATCTAAGTTTAAACTACCTTCTTGCTCTCTAGTGGCTTAT
>JAHDBT010000096.1:7294-17321 GCA_020630215.1 Bacteroidota bacterium | reverse complement strand
GAACGCCCGGTCCAGCCTCACGGCTGGAGCGTAACGGGCCTCAAGCGTCTCGCTTGATGTAAATGTCAATAACTATTTGCACAAAACCCAATGTGGTCTAGTATAGATTACCTTAAAATGGAATGATACCTGTACAAAAGTAGCAACTGTTTTTTAATAGGTAAAACCACTAAAAATAAACACTCCAAAAAAACAATAGCATGAACAAATATACTTTTAAGCGAGACAATATTAAGGCAGCTATGACGAAGCAAATTGCTAAGTTATGGGCTGACGAAGGGAAGGGGGCTGTAAACGTGTCGGCCCTCGACCCTCTTGTTCATCATTTGGTTGGAGCTTTGGCGATTGAGCTAGAAAAAGTAGGTAATGAGGTACACAATGCACAAGGGCAAGTCCTCAAAAATTTAGCGCAATTAATGCTGCCCGATGTATTTACCCATCCCTTGCCCGCACATGCTATTGCACATGCCCGTTCCTACAGCAGCACCTATCGCCTAAAAAAACAAGAGCAGTTTTATTATACCAAAACGCTTGTTAATAAACAGCAAGAAGAAATTCAAGAAGACTATTTTTTCTCTCCTTTAAAAAGTACCGAAATTATAGATGGTAATATTAATTATTTGGTAAGTAGCCAAAATATAAACCTACTAAACAGTTTTGGACAAAAAGAAATTGTTGGTCAAAGCAAACAAAAAAATACCCAACATACACATACCTTATGGCTAGGTATAGAGTTAAACGAAGATATAATAAATTTACCTGCGTTTAATTTTTATTTCGATTGGGAAAATATTCCGCTTAGAGAAAAAGAAACCTATTTGCAATTATTGTCGATGTTAAAATGTCGTATTAATGGAGATGCAATTGCTATTCAACAAGGTTTTGCCCCTCGCATTGCCAACAACGAAAATGCCATAACCGCCGAGTTTGATAATCTACAAAATATAGAAAATCATATTCTAGAGTTTTATGAAAAACAATTTGTTCGCATTAATAAACAAGAAGCAAAAGCAATATTAGTAGCGGATGTAGTGTGTAATTATCCTAAAATTTGGGAGCAGTTTTATACTGCGGAAGCCTTGCAAAATTTTAAAACACCTTTACTGTGGATTGAATTAGAATTCCCCCAATTTATTAGCCCTAAAGTACTGGAAGATTTAAGTTGTCACCTAAATTGTTTCCCCGTTATTAACCGACAATGGCACGAACAATCGCATCACCTACACCTCAGTCTTAATATTTTACCGCTAAGAAACAACAATCAATTTTTAGCGATTGATTCTATCTACAATGAAAATGGAGCTGCATATCAGTACCAACCGTTTAACAATATTAAAAACCAAAAAGCGCAAACTTACACCATCCGTAAAAACAATGTAGAACGATTTGATAAACGCAATGGAAAGGCGTTTTTAAACTATTTACTCGAACTACTAAGAGATGAAAGTGCCGCATTTACCGCATTAGGAAGAGATGTATTATATACTAGAATGGAAGATTTAAAACGCATTATAACAAGTATAGAAAATGACTTAGCTAAAAATGCTGGCAAGGAAAATCCTCCTACTTACTTGGTTTTAAACGCTAAACATATTCGCCAAAACCTAAAAGTAAAATACTGGACAACCGATGGTATACACGCCAACAAAATTCCTAAAGGTACGGTGCTAGATATTTATACGGAAGCGGATGTAAAAAGAGACAGTTTGCGCCTAATGTCAACTAGCACAAGCGGCCGCAATGCCCTCAGCGACACCGACCGACTTTATGCCTATCAAAGCACGCTATTAAGTCATAGCCGAATGTTAACAATGCAAGATGTAAAAGCATTCTGTAAAGCCGAATTAGGACAGCACCTTAGCAAGGTAACCGTAAAAAAAGGAGTTGCCATTGACCCGCATCCACAAAACGGTTTTAAACGAACGATAGATGTGCTGCTATACCCCACAGCAAATAATCATTTTACAGAAAATGAATGGTTGGAGGTCTGTAAAAATCTAGCCATTAAATTGAAGGAACGGTCTAGTTTAACGTATCCGTATCGGGTGATGATGGCAGGGTGATTTGTATTTATGTCGGTCATTCCTACGGAATTTTGAAATTTAAACTTGAGGTAATTATTTGAAGATTTCGATTTGAAAATTGGTCATTTAAAAAAAAGGTAATTAAAATAAAATGGAACAAAATAATTGGCTACGAAAAACATTGCAAGAACTTCCTTTATCGGATAGGGTGGATTTATTAAATGATTGGTTAACAAATCTCAACCAAAAACTAAATTGGGATATTAGGGGGGAAGTACTCGCCGCTAATTTAATTAAAAACGGTATTATTGATATAGAAAATTTATTATTAGCACCACAAAGTACCTTTAAGCGAACCTTTCGTAAAGATGTTGCGAGCTTGCATTGTATAGAAAAAGAATCCTTAAAAAAGGAAATGATAGAGATGCCTCTTAACCGAGAAGGTTTGTACGATGCTTTACCCGAAGCCCTATTTCATTTTACGGGACAGTCGGCAAGTGTTGATAAATCGGTTAGGGAGATGTGTGAGGAAAGTGTGGTGTTGCGGCAAGAGGAAAAAGATGCACGTACTTTTTTTCTGCCATTTGAGCACGCTATTTATGGATTGCGGATTTACCTAGAACAGCAAGCAAACAATATGCTAACAAATATGGCCAATTTTGAAGAGCTAAAAGAATTTTGGGGCATTTTACCCGAATTTAATCAGCGACAGAGTTTGCTATTAATGTATTTACTGCCAATTGTGCATCGCATCAACCACAATTTAGCTTTAGTAGCCAATTGCTTTAGCAGTATACTGGGTAAGGACGTAGAACTGCAATACGGCAAGTGTTCTGTGCAAGCTATAAATGAGGAACAAACTTTTTTCTCCTTAGGCAACACTATTTTAGGGAAAAACACGCTGCTTATGGGTCTTATAAACGAAGGCATTCCTAGCATGGAAGTGCATATAAAATATGTGGGCGCATCAGAGTTAGTAAGCTATTTAGAAGGAGGAGTTAATTTTAAAATACTCGAATTTTTGTACGCTTACTTTCTGCCTGTCGAAGCAGACATCACCACAGATATTTATGTGCAAAAAAAAGAACAACAATTTCATTTACTACCTACTGTTGCTAATGAAAATGCTCGTTTAGGTTTTACCACTAGCATATAAGCAGTCACACAAAATAACCAACGTATTGGAGTATTTAACTACCATTACTCATAAGTAAACAGTAAACAAAGCAAAATCGTCATGATGTACACGTTCATTATCACTTTAACGATTTCATTGGTTTGTATCGCACTATTTTTTGGAACATTAGAACATAAAAAAATAAACAAAAAAACATTTGGGTTATATACGTTTGTTTCAATTCTAATTTTTTATGTGTTTGCAATTATCTTTGGATTTGCACTACAGAAAGAGGTGCAACAAAATTATATTTTTATTCAACTTGTTATTTTATTATTAGGAGGGCTTCATGTTTGGGGAATGTTTAAAGCCTTAGACTGGAGCAGTCGAGCCTCTTTTTTTTCAGAACTATTTTACACCCTCTTTTTAACAGGAATGGGGGCAATAAGTATATTAACTTGTTTCAAACTTATTGACTCCTTTTCTGTTAATACCAACGATGCTATTAATGCTACTGCTAATATTTATGCACGTACATTCATTTTATTTCCTTTGCCTTATTTAGTTCTTAAAATATATGATTTATGGACACAAATTCCGCCAGCTTATTTCAAGGTGTTGTATATTAAAAAAGGAGAAGGAGTGCCAATTATAGAAGAACATCCTAGAGATTTAATGGATTTTCGTTTATTTAAAAATCTTGCCGATAATAATGCCATTAATGTAACCGTGCCTGCACCACATAAAAAAGACATTGCATTAGGTATTTATTTTAAGTATTTTATTTATCGCTACAATCAAGATGAGCCAGATGATACGATTGAATGGAAATGGATAGATGCAGCAGGAGAAAGGCAGTATTATGACTGGTATTTTTACAAGAAAAATAAATGGTGGCAGATGAAAAAATACCTTGATCCTGATAAAAGTATAGGCTTAAATCAAATTGGTGAAAAAGATGCAATTATTGCAAAACGCATTAAACGCACGCTCGAAACAACAACTATTCCTAACACTAAAACACCTCAATACAATGTACAATAACAACAACTTATCTGTTAACTGGACAGATGGCATGAAAATTAACAAAAACCATTTTATTCAAACAGAACAGTATTTTAATCAACAAATACACGACAGTATTGGCATACAATTATGCCCCTACAATTACGGTTTGTTGCCTGTGTTACCCGCAAACACTATTCGCAATTTAGACCTAGTGCTTACTGCTAACGAATTAAGCTTGTTGCAATGTCAGGCCGTTACTTTAAGCGGTTGCCGTATTAATATTAGCGAAGCAATTGCTCGTGCTTCGGGAGCGAATTTACAAATGCCTTTGGCAAAAATTAGTACCAAAGAAAACCAGGTTTGGTATGTGTTAATTAGCTTAAACCCTAATAAACGCTTACCATATGGCGCACCAAATCCAGAAGAAACACCTATTCGACATCCAGATAGCATTGCACAATATTGCTTAGAAGTACTGCCCGTTAAACAAACTAATGTGCCAAATATTTCAGCGAATCATTTAGTTGTTGGCAAATTGTCTTGGGAGCAAGGAGCCTTTAAACTAGCAACTGCCGAGGCATTTATTCCTCCTTGTACAAGTGTGCAAAGCAATGCCGTATTAAAACAAAAATATAAGGAATGGCACCAAGCAATTGGACAATTAGAAGCTTATTCGCAAAGGGTAATTAGTAAGTTAATACATGATAAAAGTGGCAATTCCTTAAAAAAGAATACCTGCCATATTGCCAAAACAGTTGCCTATTATATTGCCCATACCTTCGATAATTACAATTGTTTAGTTCCTCAACAAGCCCCTATACACTTAGTAATTTATTTTATGCGATTAGCTCGTATTTTTAAAGCTTGTTTATTAACAATAGAAGAAAAAGAAGAACTCTTAACTTATTACAGCAAATGGTTAACCCAATCTAAATACGGAGAATTTGAAGTATTATTAGCAGCGCTGTGTCAAAAAAAATACGATCATAACAACATTGCGGAACTGGTAAATATGATAGATACATTTTTGAAAATAATTGTTCCGCTATTTGAAAAATTTACAACGCTAGATTTTCTTAAGAAAGGAGAAAAATCATTTGTAATAACTAAGCATGAGGTAAAAGGAGAGAATGTTTTCTAAAAGAATAATTCCTCCCAAAATGTAATCGAAAATTAGACTAATTTTTTAAGGCTAGATTTTTTTTTGGGGATAAAAAACATTATTAATTATAAAATAAACAAATATCATGTCATCAAATAATAATCAACAAGCACGAATAAGCGGATTTTTAAAATTTTTAGGATTGTATATTGCTTCTTTATTGCTGATTGCCGTTTCGGTAAAATCGTATGATAGTATTGACGGAGAAGTATACTCAGACTGTGCTAGTAATTTAAATGCTAAAACGCAAGAAGTAGATAATTTACTGAAAAATAAAGATGCACAAGATCTTGTTTTTAAGAAGTTAAATGAGCATTTTATCAAAATAAAAACTTCCCTAGATTCTATTAGTATAATGAATGACAAGCATGCTACTTTAATTGAAGATGAGCTTAAAGAACATGAGCAAATAGAGGTGGAAAGGATTGTGGGAATATTGGAAGGAACGATTAAAAAAGAGAAAGAAGATGTTGGTAATTTGATAACGGGAAATATGCCTATTTTGGAAAGTAGCGAATCCCTAATTAATCATTACGATGTTTATTTAGATAGGCTATTAAACGCAAGTAAATTACAGAGAAAAAATAATATTGCCATTGTAGGTTTGCGACAAAATATAGAAGATTTGCAAATGCTCTCACCTAAAGGTGGCGGTGGTAATAGTAATGCAAACCCTTGTCAGGAAATAGAAAAAAATAATAGAGAATTAAGAGAGAGAGTTCAAGAGTTGGGGGCAGAATTAAGAATTTATACAAGTGCCAGCGGGAAAAAGGCACTTGAAGTTACTTATACTAGTAAGGAAAAAAGAAATATTCAGGCAGATGCTAGAAAAATTATTGAATTAACTACCAACACTAAGGCTAAAGTAAAAGGAATTAAAAATATAGTTGGATTTAATAAGAAAGGTAAAAATGAAATAATAGGTAAGATTGATGAAATTCGAAGATATGCAAATCGTATTTTAGGACTATAAATACACTATCATAAATAGAACGATTATTTGAAGAACCTAATATTTCTATTAACGTAGTACTGCGTTTGGTCATTTTCTTGTAGCGGCGAAAAATTTTGCGCCGCTACAAGAAAATCCCAATTTTTAGTCTTCAATAGGTAGATACAAAAAGCATAAGTAAAATAAGTATAATCCCCAATTATCGTAGAATAAAAAAAAACTATTATCTTTAGGTTGTATGCGAGCTTATATATGGATGAAAAAAAGCAGGCTATAAAACATGGCTTTCTTTTTTTATTTTTTGTACTCACTAACACAGCCAAATGCATATGAATTATGATAATGATTTTTTAAGCTAACTTTAACTTGGGTGAAAGTACTAAACACATTGCAAAAACAATTTCGGCTGTTTAATAGCGAACGGTTTGTATTGTTATTAATGGCGGTAATGGCTTTTATGTATATTACTATCAGAGCCTATTGCATACCTATTACGCACGACGAAGCTTTTTCGTTTTACTTAATGGATATTAATTACTTGCAGGCTTTAGGAACAACTGCTAATACGCATTGGCTCAATACTTTTTGTATGAAACTGCCCAATCTGCTAGGTTTAAATCAGCCTTTTGCTTTGCGGTGGCACAGTATTGCTGCTTTTGGGGTGTATGTATTTTTTATTTTTAAGATAGGTCGCTTTTTTAAAACACAAGCCGCCGTATGGATGATGGGCACGCTGTTTCTAATCAATCATTTTACCTTAGAGTATTTTTCCTTGGCACGAGGCTATGGTTTAACCCTTGCCCTATTTATGGGTGCAATTTATTTTGCCCTTAAAATTATTCATGCTAATAAAATAGTGTTTAACGATTATGTAGGCGCATTACTACTAGGAACTTTAGCAGTAGCAGCCAACTATGCTACCTTATTTCCTTTTATAGGCTTAATGATTTATTTATTAATCATGGCTTACCAAAAGGAAGGAGAGATTCATTTTTTATTTAAACGAAAATGGACTATCTATCTAGGATTAATTGGATTTACTTGTTTGCTTGCCATTATTAATTTACTGCTCATCAAAAATATTTCTAACGATTTACACTACGGAGGCGAACAATCTTTTTTAAAAGACACTTTATCTAGCATGTGGGCAAATATATTTCAAGTACCTAAAAAAACGCCCAGTAGCCTAGCATGGAACCCTACACTGCATTTCTTATCTGGTTTTTTATTAGCAGCAATAGGAGCGATTACCTTTTTAGGCATTCTAAAAAAAGAAAAAAACGTACAACTATTTACCTTCCTTTTTACCTTTATTTATCTGTTTAACAATCTACTGTTTTATGTAATGGATATTCCTTTTCCATTAGGACGCACTGCTTTAGTTCTTTTTCCAATTATTGCTTTTGGTTTTATCTTTTTAGTAGATAGAGAATTGCTGAAAATTAATTGGCGAATAAGGAGAGCAATTGCCTATACCTTGTTGGTGTTCATGGGAGTTACCTTTTTTAAATCGGCTAATTTTAACCGTGCTTATGTATGGGAACATCAATCGGTAAGCCAAGTAATTTTAGAGGAAATATTAACGGACGAAAAAGCGAAAGAAGAAGAAGAAGAAGAAGAAAATCAAGCAAAATCAATAAAAATTATTAGCGATAATACCATTTATCCTGTTTGGAAAAACTATTATGCCCATATTGCGCCTCAAAAATATGCCCCTGAAGGGTTAATGGTTAATTATTTACAACGCCCTATTGATACGCTACAATTTAAACAGCAAGTATGGAGCAATAATTATTTAATAGTAGAAGAGAGAAGTTATGGGCCTATTTTAAAAAACATGACGAGTTTGAAATTAATGCAACACTATCCTAAAGCCAAAGTTTTGGTTTTTGGCGTACCTCAAAATCCTTGGAATATAGATTAATAGGGAGGGGGCAGAATTGAAAATTTTGCATTTGACATAAAGAAGAGCTAAATGAAAAAGCAACTGCCAATAAAATCGACAGTCACTTTTTGGGCGCACGTTTCCTATCCTCCCTTCATAACAGTTTTGTTAGTGTACTGCATCACTTTACTGATTTTGTATTAGACTTGCTACTCTTTAATAAGTCTATTTTAAAAAAAAGGGGAAGAGCTTCCTACACAACTTCCCCTGTATAAACACTAGCCTATACCATTTCCATGGTTTGTTGACATATCATTTTCTCCTTCCAAGCTATAAGCATCCAAAGCAGTCCAATGCGCTTGGCCTTTGGCAAAAAAGTTTTCTCCAGCTAATTGTACCATTATCATATTGCTGTAAACCGTTATCGCATCATTTTTTGTGATAGCCCTGCCATTAGGAAAAGAATTTGTTTGTTGAGGAGCAGATGCTAGTTGGTCTGCATTGGTATCGTATTCAAAACAAGCAATGTTACTGTGGTTTTCTAATAAAAGCCAAATCGTATCTCTAGCAGCGGCAATTGCTACCATATTATTGTTTTTCAAGCTGCTATTACTGGTATTGAAATAGCTAAAATCGTTGTTGTTTTTAATGTTAATCCGAACCAAGCCACTAGCAGCCGTTGCTACCCAAATATCGGTGCTTGTGCGAGCAATACCAGTAATATTATTGGGGTAATCTGGAATAATGCTACTATCGAAAGGCGCAAAAGTGCCCGTTATTTTATTAATTTTTATTAGGTTTTGTGCTTGGTTCACCAGCCAAAAATTATTGCCATCATCTACTAAATATTTAAACATGGTGTTTATAATTATAGGGTTATAGCTTGTTGTATTTATTTGCGTTAACAGACTAAAGTTGTTTGTTGCTGCAACAGTAGAAGTTGCCGTATTAAGCGGAATACTATTACTGGTACTTTTAAGAACAGGGCATGGCTTAGATGCTTCCTGATTATTGTGTTTTATGATGTTAGCAGTAACTCTATTTGTTGATGTATACATAAGATTGTTTTTTTGTACTTCCATTTTCCTAGAAAGGATTGGTGCAAAGCACTGGTAAAAAAGGAGGCAAATCATCATGCTATTTTACGAGATATTGCCTAAGTGAAAAGTGATAAATAAATGGGTCATTATGCGCGATTGTTTTGTTCAAGTCAAGGCTCAAAGCGCAGCAATAGCGAGCTATTGCGAGCATTTGTAACGCAGAATTGGGCAAAAAAATAAGTAATAATGGCCCATTTTATTTTGTCACTTTCGCTAAGTTAAAATCATGGTCTTTAAAATAATTACTAGGAACAAAAAAAGAGTAGGGGCTTCAGTAGGGCATCAGCCCCTAACTCGATAGTCGGAAGTTTTTGGGAACCATCCTTGCTTGAGAACACAATTTATACATAGTAGGTACTTTAGGTTTACATGGTTAGTACTATTATAAATGTTGGGTTATTTATTTTATAATATTATTAGGCATTTTGCAATGGTGAGGAGGGGTTGTAGCCTATACACCCCTACCTCACATTTGCAACAGGGAACATGACCGAATTGATCGAATCATTTAGTATATGAGTCCTTAATAATTGGTTGTAGTAGTTTAGTTGTTGGTTAAAAAATGAGTTGTGTGTAGTAATTAAAAGTATAGTTGACTTCTTTTTTTTGTATTGAATAAAAACTAAAGAGGAGGGGCCTGTTGGGGAAAACCCCCTACCTCTTAGTTTTATAAATAGTTGAAAAAGAAAACTATAAGAAACAACTTAAATACCTACTATACATTATTGAGGAACTTTTTAAAACACTAGGTTTCGTAGGATGTAAGAACACCATTAAAA
>JAHDBT010000096.1:6023-7194 GCA_020630215.1 Bacteroidota bacterium | reverse complement strand
GTTTAGAGAAACGTGAGCACACCGTTAATAACATTAAGGTTTAGAGAAACGTGAGCACACCGTTAATAACATTAAGGTTTAGAGAAACGTGAGAACACCATTAAAACATTAGGTTTCGTAGGATGTAAGAACACCGTTAAAACATTAAACTTTGTGGGAAGTAAGAACACCATTAACACTTGTTTATGAGTTGAGATAATGTGTTTTTGAAATGCTCTTTAATAAAAAGTTACTTGTTTTTCAAAGCAAATGATTTCTAAAAAAAACAAAGACATATATTTGGGGCTATATGCCCTTGTTTTTTATTTTAAATCGTTTGTATTTAGGCGTTGCGTTGTTGCCTTATTGTTTCTGATTCAAAACGATGCGAGCGTGGATCGTCGTCTAGACATTTCCAATTGCCTACGTTTTCGTTTTCTACTTCGTCGTCTAGGTTACAGTAATAAACCTTGCAAAATAAGGTCATTTCTGCTTCCGTTTCTACATCATAAGAGAGGTAAACAACTCTACTGTAAATAAGGTAATTATCGGCAGCAAAAACTTGGTCATAGCGTTTTGGTGACGGAATAGTAGCTCCCTTATCATCTTTTAATGGAGGAATACTTCTATTTGCTTCTCTAGCTGTTGGCGGAGTAGTAGTATTTTCGGGAGAAGATGCTCTAGGTACCATTGTACCGCTACTTCTTAAACTCTCTATTGTTACTGAACCAAAATTACTGTTTTCAATAGCAATAAATATGTTATTACCCGATGCAGAAAAATCCATTAATTCTGGTATTTGGCCATCAGGAAGTCTTTGTCCTGGAATTGGAGTTCCATTTGCAAGAACTGTTGCAGCTTGATGATACGTGTAGTCTTTATTATCAATATCTATTCTAATTAAGTCGCCAGCATAAGTGCCTACCCAAATGTCGTCGTCTATTACTTTCATACTTTCAAATTCGGGGTCTTTGTCAATTTCTCTAAAATCGTCGGCATTTAATTCTTCTACTTCGCCACTTCTTTTGACAATGTAAAAAAGCCGATGGTTGTGTAGTATCCATATTAAATTTGGTCCGTTAATGACTGTAGTGCCCATAATTAATTTGTTTTAAAGGTGTTAGTAAATTTTATAATTGCTTAGAACGATTAAAAATCAGTATTTTGTTGTTTTCTTCTGATGCAAAGATAC
>JAHDBT010000096.1:0-5923 GCA_020630215.1 Bacteroidota bacterium | reverse complement strand
ACTACCCAAGCTCCAAAATAAAAAAAACGGGAAATTACATTTCTGATTTTTGTTGCTTATATGCCTTTATAAAAATCAGCGGTTATTTATTGTTGTTTGCTAGTGTGGAGGATGTTAACATTAGCCGCTTTCTTGCTATTAAAAAAAGGAAAATTATATTTCTGATGCTATAAATTACATTTCTGATTTTAACGGTTATTTAGGTGCTTTGGAAGATTTTTTTATAAATACTTGCAATACAGCATGTTATTTTTAGTGAAAAATGCATATCTTTAAGGCAAATTGCTATTTACGTTAAATTTCTGAACATGAAAAAAGCTTCTAACAATCTCTTTCAGCTCATAAAGTCGCTGAGTAGTTCTGAAAAGCGTTATTTTAACCTTTATGCTACAACACATAGCAAAGGCGAAAAAAACAATTATTTACTTTTGTTCGATGCCATTCAACAACAAGCAGAGTACGACGAGGAAGCACTTAAAGAACAGTTTAAGGATAAACGGTTTGTTAAGTATTTTCCTAGGGCTAAAAACCAGTTGTATTTTAACATCCTAGATAGCTTACATGCTTATCATACAGATGCGGCTCCTAAAGAGGTGGTGAAAAAACTATTGCATCAAAGCGAAATTTTGTTTGAACGTAATATGGTAGCAGATGCCATAAAGTTACTAGAAAAAGCAAAAAAAATAGCAAAGGCACACGATTTGTATTTGCTAACACATCGAGCTTTAGAATTAGAACGGAAATTTAAAGGAAGCAAACACCAAAAAAATAAAGGAGCCTACTTACTTAAAATAAGTGAGGAAAAGGAAAAGTGTGTTGCCATTATTGAAAATATAGTAGCTTACGAAAAAATATACGATCAGCTATATCAATTGCAAAAATCAGATGCTATTTTATCGAGGGTAGAAAGACAACAGGCAGTTAAAGAATTGATGGATGAGCCTATTGTGAAATCGGAAACGGCTGCATTATGTTTTAAAGCTAAAATACTGTATTATGATATTAATGGGATGTATTATTTTATGAGTGGCAACGTACAAAAGGCTTATGAACTTAATAAACGTTATCTGAAATTATTTGAGGCAAGCCCCGATAAATTAGAACTGTATCCTGTTAAGTATCTTAACTTGTTTAACAATCATTTAATTGATTGTTACTGCCTACGTAGGCATACCGAACTAAATGAAGGGCTTGCAAAACTGAGGAGTTTTAATATGGACCCTATTTTTGCAAATGTGCCTAATATTGATATTAAGGTATTTATTAGAGCAAACAAACTAGAGCTGAATACTTGTGTTAATATGGGTAATTTTAAAGAAGGGCTAACCTTAATAAAACCTATTGCTAGAGGATTGGAGCAATTTGAAGAAAGAATTCCCGACCATATGGTAATGAGTTTTTATGGCTTAATAGCACTTGTGTATTATGGCAATGCGATGTATGAGGCAACCTTAGATGTTCTAAACAAATTAAAGGAAAAAGAACAAAAAGGATTACTCGAAGATATTTCGGTATTTGCTCGTTTATTACAAGCAGTTGTTTATTTTGATTTAGAAAAAGAAGACGAATTGGAAACCCTTATTCCTAGTATAAAAAGATACATTAAATACAGAAAAAGAAATACCGATTTTGTTAACGCATTTTTGGTGCAATTAGAAAACATCATTTATGCGGCTTCTGAAAAGGATAGGGTAAATGGCTTAAAAAATATATTACAGGAAGTAGAAGCAGCATCTAAACAGGAATACCTAGCGTTTCAAAATTTTAAGCTAATAGATTGGGTGAATAGTAAGTTGCAAAACAAAACCTACCAAGAACTTGTGCAAAAACGATTTAAAGAGAAAGCATTATCCGTATAATTTACTTGAATTATTTAGTGCTTACAGATTTCCAATAATAAAACAAAAGGGCATACTCATTTAATGGAGTTGCCCTTTTTTTATGGAATATGGTCTAGCTTCTAGCTTTTTGTATTGGGTGTTTTTGCTAGGGAGATAAAAAAATAACATAGAAGGTTTTAGCATTTTCTTAGACCTTTATCCGCTATTTGCAGCATCGTAAATACACCAATTAAACAGCAGGTATAGCAACCATTCCTAAAATCCTCCCGTTAAAGCAGGTATAAAGATACAACATTCATGGAAATAGCTTTTAATCTCAATCTCAAAAAACAAGCAGCAGCTTTAGTAAGTGCTACTAAGCCATCAAATAATAGCGCAAGTAAAAAGGCTGCTACTATTAATAAAAATGCGAATGCAAATGCTAAAGCCGATGCACGTAAAGCGGCAGCACGAAAGATGCAATTAGAACTAATTGCAGGTTGTGTGGCAGAAGACCGTATTTACCAAAAACGCCTTTACGAAACCTATTACGGACAAATGATGGGTATTTGTTTAAGGTATACAGGTAACTACGAAGAAGCACGCGATGTAATTACCGAGGGCTTTATGAAAGTATATAAAAATATTGCAAAATTTCAGCCCAACCATTCTTTAGCAAGCTGGATAAAACGCATCATGATTAATACGGCAATTGACCATTATCGTCGCAACAAAAAACACCGACATCAGGTAGATTTAGCCTATGCCGCTAATGAAATAGATGGTTCAACTTATTCGGTATTGCATCAACTATCGGCCGATGAAATTATGAAGCTGGTAAAACGATTAACACCAGCTTATCGAACCGTTTTTAATTTATATGTAGTAGAAGGTTATAAGCACAAAGATATTGCCGCACTACTAGGCATTAGCGAAGGTACTTCTAAATCGAACCTAGCAAAAGCCCGCATGAAACTACGAAGCATGATTGCAAAAGAATTACCCGAATATGCATCGTACTTTTAGTTGCTAAAAATGATGTTATTATTTGGCAACCTAACAATACCAGCTAGTTAACTGATACAAGAAAACCAAAGCCATACGAGCACATACGTGCTCCTACTATATTTTCGACCTATTCCCAAATTTCATTTTTTACCTAAAAAGCCGACCTAATTACTATGAGTAGTAAATGAATTATTTATCCAAGCTTCAAAAAATCAAATGAGCAAAGACTTAAATTATATTGACCAACATATTAACCGTGCATTGAAAAATTATGAAATGCCACTTAATCCGGATGATTGGGAGTTAATGAACCAACAATTGGATAAAAGTTTAGGGAAATCAACAGCGATTACTTGGTCTTTAAAATGTTTAAAATTTATAGCAGCAGCGGCTGTGTTACTATCAGTACTGTATGGTTTTAAATTTGTGCATAAAACCGATCACGCTACCATAACCAATACAACAAGCGTTATTACTACTCCTAATAATAACCCAAATAATACAAGTAAAAATATTGCGGAACCCTCAATACCTACAGCTTCAAAAAAAGATTTTTCTGAAAAGGAACGAACTCAAAGTGCTAAAATAAACTTGCCAAAAACGCTTCCTTTAACAGATACGGAAACAGTAAAAACAGCCGACTTAAAAAAACAACATCAGGCATCGCAAAGTTTAAATAAGAACGCAACGGAAGTAAACAATTTTAATGCGAGGATACCCCAAAATACGCAACACCAAACAATTACAGCTATTAACCGTACTACTGTAGTAAGCAGCAGCCTAAAAGAAACAAGCACAACAGCAATTGAGGAAAATTATCCAATAGATAAAGCAAGTTATAAAAACAATAAAAGCTTGGCAACTCCTATTACAACTTCAGCAAAAAGCAAGGATAAAAAGGAGCTTAAATTGGTAAACAGCCTAGCAACAATTAGCCCATTTGTAACTACTAGTAATAGTTTGGTGCCAGTTGCAACACCTACAAATATTCCTAGCATAGTAAGTAATAACAGCGCTAGTAAATGGAGTGTAGGAGTACGTACTGGGGCTAAAAAAGCTTGGGCCGATATTAACAATAGAACGGTGGGCATCAACAATGGTGTTGTGCTTACTGCTAAAGTTCATCCACTTATTGCGGTAGAAACGGGAGCGATTTATTTTCAACAAAAAATTCTTTCGGCAAACCTTGATAACATTCTGGTAAGTGCTGGAAACGCTACTTCGGCAGCGCAACAAGAACAGCAACAACAAGGCACTTTTTTTAAATTGGTTAACAGTAAAATACAAACGCTAGAAGTACCTTTGCTAGTAAAATTGTTTTTTCGTAGTTCTCCAAAAAAGTTAGTGCCTTACATTGCCGCAGGACCCTCGGTACAGGTTAAATTAAAAGAACAATACTATTACGAATACAGAGATAGAGTAGGAACGGTTTTATTAGAAGAAGTAGCAACCGCAGATTTTAGTAAAAATGATAAAATGGCTCGTCAGTGGGCAATGGCAAATGTGCATACTGGGCTTAACTATCATTTAAACAAACATATAAGCCTACAGTTAGAAGGACAAGCACAAATGAGCATTAAAAAGTACTTAATTGACAAAACAATGCTTAACCGAAACTTAACCGTTAACCCTAATCAACATGTTTATGCACTAGGAGTCAACTTTGGCTTAAACTATCACTTTTAGTAAAAGGGACAAAATAAAAATAACCGATTAAGTAACGTTTAAAAAATAAATCCGACAATTTGTACGTAGAGGTTTTGTGCTTAGACAAGGCGCAAAACGCAGCCATAGCCTAAGCTACGGCGAGTATTTGCAACGCAGGATAAGTGCAAAAGATCAAGTAGAAATGACGGAGTTATTTTTTATGCGTTACTAATTTAGTTTTATAGAAACAGATTAGTCAAATAATTCTTAGGCTTCCTAAAGCCATAAAAAACCGCTCTTTTGCCCAGCATTTTTTATATGTTGGGCATTTTTTTTGCTACTAAGATGGCAATTAGAGTTAAGTTTGGCAATTTGCTTGTGCATGTTATAAAGCAATAATTAACACAAATAAAAAAGAAAAAGACCAATAAACAGCCATTTACGTATGCTAGTAGATGGTAATAATGATAAAAATGTGCTATATTGCTTTTTTATACTGCAAAATAGGCAACTATATGATAAAGTAGTGCGTTTATTTAAATACCATCTTTTAGTAGATGGTTCGTAGCGTAATTAGTCATGTTTTAGCAGTATATTCTCATTACATGAATTTAGCTTTGGATATACATATTAACAAGCAAAATAGCAATAGTAGAGAAACAGCACAGCAACAACTTATTCAAGGGTGCATTGCTCAAAATAGGCTTTATCAAAAAAAGCTTTATGAGGTGTATTACGGTAAGATGATGCCGGTATGCCTGCGCTATACGGGCAGTTACGAAGAAGCAAGAGATGTATTGCATGAAGGCTTTATGAAAGTGTATAAAAATATAGCGAAGTTTGAGCCAAGGCACTCGCTAGAAAGCTGGATAAAGCGCATTATGATTAATACAGCAATTGACCATTATCGCAAAAATAAAAAGCACTCAAAGCAAGTAGATATTAACTATGCAAGTTACGAAGCAGACAAAGGTGCAGTATCGGTAGTCAGTAAACTATCTGCCGAAGAAATATTAGGATTAGTACAGCAATTATCACCAGCATATCGTACCGTTTTTAGCCTTTATGTAATAGAAGGATATAAACACCGAGAAATAGCAACAATGCTGGGCGTTTCGGAAGGTTCTTCTAAATCAAACCTAGCAAAAGCAAGAGCTAAGTTAAGAGCTATGATTAAAGAACAATTGCCACATTATCAATACTATTCTAATGGGTAATGGTTCGTAAAAAGAAGCAGGTAACTTTGTAAAAAGTATAGCAAGAAAATGACAAGATTAGCTAATCCTTTTACCCCTTTTTGGGTAGAAGATAGAACGTAGCAAATATTTAGATGGTTTGACTTTGCTGCACCATTTAAAATGTCCAATGCTTTTTATGGAATAAGCTTGTCAAAAAAAAACAATTTAGTAACGTTTAAAAAATAAATCCGACAATTTGTACGTAGAGGT
>JAHDBT010000717.1 GCA_020630215.1 Bacteroidota bacterium | reverse complement strand
CACGAAAAAACAAGGCACTTGTAACTAATATCCCGTAAAAACAGTACCTTAGTGGTCTATCAAATTAATTGGCTCAGTTCCTGCTTTACCTAATAGTAAGTAGTGCTAATTAAATATTTTCCTATTTCTACTTGTTCTTTTCCGCTTATCCTTCGTTGCAAATACTCGCCGTAGCACTATATGTCGGCCGCAAGCGGTTCTCTACACTTAAATGCATTAATATGCATTTATTTTGCTACGCAAAAAACGTTCGTTCATAGCTGCGTTTTGCGCCTTGTATAAACACAAAATAACTGCGTATAAATTAGGAAACTATTTAAACACCACTACTTACCGTATCATGTTGCAAGATAGTCCCATATAAATCCCTTCATTTTTTATCATTCATTTAGCGCAAAGATATTTATTATGGCTAACGATAATTGGTTTGTAATTGTAAACCCTGCTTCAAACAGTGGCAGAGGACAAAAGTATTGGGATAAAAACATCGCCCAAAAACTGGTGCTTTCTGGCTTGCAGTTTGAAACTGTTTTTACCGAACACGAAGGACATGGCATTGAGCTAACTACACAAGCAATTGCCAAAGGCTACCGTAATATTATTGCTGTAGGCGGCGACGGCACTTACAATGAGGTGGTTAACGGCATTTTAAATCAGAAGGAAGTATTGCCTACTAACATTACCTTATCTATGATTGCACTAGGAACGGGGAATGATTGGGTAAAAACGATGCATATACCAACCAATATTGATGATGCTATTAATGTAATTAAAAACGGGAAAACTTATATTCAGGATATTGGATTGGCGACCTACTACCAAGGCACCCAAAAAAAACAACGCTACTTTTTAAATGTAGCAGGTACTGGCTTTGATGCTTATGTAGCGCAACGACTAGAGGGCGGAAAACGTTTTGGTAAACTTACCTATTTTATTGAATTGTTTTTAGGATTGATTAACTTTAAAACCATTCCGATACGAGTAAAAACCAAAGCTAAAGAAGCCAAAGCAAAAGTATTTACTGTAGCCGTAGGTATTTGCCAGTATTTTGGCAGCGGTATGAAAATAGCTCCTAATGCCGTGCCTAATGATGGCTTGTTTGATATTACGCTGATTAAAGACATTAGCAAGGTGGGCGTTATTAAACAACTTAAAAATTTATATGATGGCAGCTTTGTGAAACATCCACAAGTAGAAACTTTTCGGACAACTAATATTTCCATACAATCATCTCAAGATATTTACCTGCAATTAGATGGCGAACTATTAGGACACGGCCCTATTGAATTTGAAATTGTACCGCAATCGTTAAAGGTGTTGGTTAATGCACAGGAAATGCCAGGATAGTTTTTTTACCGACTTATTTTTAATTAGTAATTAAATTAAAAAATCTACAAAAAATAAAATAATTAGCTACTAGAATTAAATTAAAAAAGGCAGTAATCAAAATAATGATTACTGCCTTTTTTGCATTTAAAATTTATTAGTTGTTGTTATTTATTAAACGATTAGCCAATTGAAATAAAAGAGGAAAAGCAGCAATTTAATTAAATAAACACTACTGCTTTTCACTACATTCAAATTTCAAAAATATTCCCTAAAACCTAATTTTGTTTTTATTTTATTATTTGCTTAACAAATATTTACGGGCGTTGAAATAAGAAATTACCTTCCGAATCAAAAACCAACATAGTACGGTTATCATCTACAAACAATTTAATTACATAATCTCCATTCTCATCATTTGTTCCAACAAATTTAATTTCGGCATCGGCAAAGTTACTGTTGATATAATCTATTACGGCACTCGGTAAATCGTCTGTTGTAATTTCTGTTAAGGGCGGTTTATTCCCACCACAAGGACCGCCAGCATGAGGTTCTAAAACCCCTAAAAAATTTCCGCCTTCATCAAATTTCAAAATAATACGTTCGTCTGTTCCTTTTACCCCTACAATGTAGTCGCCTTCTGTTGTTTGTTTCGCTCTTTTAATTTCCGCATCTGGATAATTGCTTGTAACATAGTCGGTTATAGCGTTTGGCAAATCTGTTACATCTACTTTCTCTCCAAAACCACCACAGCCACAAGGTCCATGCCCGCCACCGCCACGTCGCCCTTTGCCTTTACGTTTTTCGTTAATTAAAGGGTTGTTATTTTCATCGAAAAATACGGTCGTACCATTTGCCATCAATAGTTCAAAACCTAGCGCAGGAGCTTCCCACGATTCATTAATATACGTTTCAAAATGATTATCTATGGTGTAATCAATAATTGTTTCGGGTAATTCATTAGGGTCAACACTTGTTTTATTAGCAGCCATACTAATCTCTTCTATTTGCGAAGTAACTTCGTCTAAATCTTTTTCGCACGACGTTAAAAGTGCAATACTAACAAGGCACATACAAATTAAAATGAACTGTTTCATTGTTATAAATTTTTGTGTTTTAAAATCTTTTTTAGGAAAACCGATTTTATTTTCATTTTCTTTTTTCTGGTACCTAGGAAAAGAAAACAATTTAGTAATCGAAAGTAAGCGTTATGCCATGTACTATTTATTTTTGAATTTAATTGAATTATTTTTTAGTAGTCAGTAGTCAGACCGCTCACTGCGTTTGCTGTCAGCAGTCAGTTAGTTTTGCAGGGTGGTTTTAGTTTTGTTTTTTCAAAATTAATTAATTGCGCTTTTCTATTTTTACTAGTGCAGGAAATTAATTAATGGTTGCACCAGCTTTATTTTTTTTTCAGAATTAATTAATTGCGCTTTTCTATTTTTACTAGTGCAG
>JAHDBT010000716.1 GCA_020630215.1 Bacteroidota bacterium | reverse complement strand
GTGGATGAGGAAGCAACTACAACCGATACAGTAACCGAAGCAGCAAGTGAAGCGAAAACAAATGCCAAGGAAGACAAAGCAATAGTTAACACCGATGATGGTGCTGATGCCGATGCCGATGCCGATGAAAAGGTAAACGATGAAATCGAAACAGATTTGACAGCAGAAGTAACCGAAGCAGAAATTAGCACAGATACTACGACAGCCGAAGCTACCAAACTTAGCACAGCTGCTACTGATAACGAAGCAGATGACTTGCCTGTAAATGACGGTGACAACGGTGGTGACGACGACGACAACAAAACAGATTCGACAGAAGAAGTAACCGAAGCAGAAATAAAAACGGAAGTAAAAACCGAAACAGAAGCATCCCCTGTAAATGAGGGTAACAACAGTAACGACGACGATGGAGGAGATAATGAAGACAACGATGACGAAGAAGAATAAACTACCCAACAACAACAAAGAATGATAAATTTTATCGAAAGAAAAAACATCATTCCTAATTTATCATTCCTTATTCCTATAAAAAATGAAACATCCAAAAAAAAATAGTAGCAATCCTAAATCTAGGAAAAATCGTACTAACAAATATAACAAACGCAAAGGGTCTTTTGGCAAAAAGCGAGATGGTGACGGCGACGGTGATAGCAGATTTAAATCGTCGGGCTATGGTAAGTCGGGTAATAAAAACCGTAACAAGTTTAAAGGGAAGACAGAACGGGAACCTAAAAACCCCGAAGTACCTCAAATAAAAGACAATCCTAGTGTAGCGGAATTGGCAAGACAGGGAATGCGCTTAAACAAGTACCTAGCTCATGCAGGCATTGCCTCTCGCCGTAAAGCCGACGAAATTATTAAGGACGGACAGGTAAAAGTTAACGATGCGGTAGTAACCGAAATGGGTTATAAAGTACAAAAAAAGGACAAGGTTTATTACAATAACCAACTCCTAAGTATTGAACAAAAAATGTATGTGCTGCTTAACAAACCCAAAAACGTAATTACCACTACCAAAGATGAAAGAGGTCGCAAAACGGTGATGGAACTCATCCAAAATGCGTCTGAAGAACGCTTGTATCCTGTTGGCCGACTAGATAGAAACACTACGGGTTTACTCTTATTTACCAACGATGGCGAACTCTCTCAAAAACTAATGCATCCTAGCAAGGAAGTACGCAAATTATACCATGTTTACTTAAACAAACCTGTTACCAAACGAGACCTCCAACAAATACAAAATGGCGTAAAACTAGAAGATGGTCTGGCTACTGTAGATGCCGTAAACTGGGTAGAAGATGCTCGGGACGAAGTAGGCATTCAAATACATATTGGCCGCAACCGCATTGTACGTCGTATTTTTGAACACTTGGGCTATGAAGTAAAAAAACTAGATAGGGTTATTTTTGCAGGCTTAACCAAAAAAAATCTTCCTAGAGGCAGGTGGCGTTATTTAACCGAGGAAGAAGTAATTATGATAAAACATTTTAAAGGATAGTAGCCTTTTGTAGCAGGCAGCTTTTTAGGAACGAAGAAGCAATAAGGGTTCGTTGGTATTGTAGTTATTTATTTACAGGTCCTTCTCTTGTTAAAATAAAACCAAAGGTAGTGCCAATGCCTATTTTACTCCGTACATGTATGGCTTGATTGTGCGCTTCGATGATGTGTTTAACAATGGCCAAGCCCAAGCCCGAACCGCCTTGCCTACGAGAACGGCTAGAATCGACTCGGTAAAAACGCTCAAAAAGGCGAGGGAGATGAGGTTCTTCTATGCCAATGCCATTGTCGCTAACTTCTATTAGCGCATTTTTATCCATGTGGTAAATACTAATAAGGGTCGTACCTTTTTCTTTTCCGTATTTAATGGAGTTGGTAATTAGGTTGGTTAATACTTGGCGTATTTTTTCCTTATCGGCATACACTTGTGTAGTCGTAGCTCCTTCTTTAAATTGTAGGCTTATATCTTGGTTATCGGCCATAATGTCTAGTTCTTCCATCACCTCTTGTGCTAGGCTAAAAATATCAAAATGTTCCCAGTGCAATGCGAGTTTTCCTGTTTCGTGTCGGCTAATAAAGTCCAAATCGTCGATAATAGCCGATAGTCGTTCTACATTTTGGGCAGCTTTGTATAAGTAATTCACATTAATTTCTTTATCGTAAATACCGCCATCAATTAGGGTTTCTAAATAGCCTTGTATGTTGTAAATAGGCGTGCGTAATTCGTGCGATACATTTCCTAAAAATTCTCGCCTATACTGCTCGGTTTCCTTTAGGCTGTCAATCTCCTCTTTTTTTTCGGCGGCCCATTCCATCACTTCATTTTCTACATCATCCATTATATTTTGGTTCATATTTACCTTTTCGGCAACATAGCCTTCTTTCCTTTTTAGGCGATTAATATTTTTGTAGATGAGTTTAATTTTTCGGTAAATAAACCGTTCGAGGGCGAGATAAAAAATGAAGTAGAAAAAGAAGCTGTTAAAAAGCGTAAAAAGAAACAAGAAACGCCATAAGGTAGCGGGAAAAAAGAAGAATTTTAAAAGTGCTAAAACAATAAAACTTGCCAAACCAAACAGCATTGCAGAAGAATAGGCCAACTGATTAGGCGTTGTGTTTTTTATAATTCGCAAGTACAATTTGCTAGTAGATACCGACATTAGGTGCGTTTTATAGTAGCGAGAAATAGGAAGCAACGCCCACAAAGATACTAGATTTTTTGTGTTTTATTGGGCATGTTTCAGCAGTCTTAAAAGATAGTTGACACTTTTAGCTGCAAGCCACC
>JAHDBT010000095.1 GCA_020630215.1 Bacteroidota bacterium | reverse complement strand
ATTAAAACAAGTAGGTTTTCATTTAAGAAAGGCTGTTTTTACAATTGCTTCGGCAAGCGTAAGGCGGCCTTTTTTTTGTTGGGGGAACTCTTGGTGTCCTTTTAGGCGAAGCCTTCTTTTGGTCTCTAAAAATACTACGCTAAATTTGACCTGTTTATCAAATAAGAAAAATTACTTTACACTTTATAGCGGTGTGGCGAAGTGGAACTGTCCAAATACCATGTACCCGATACTCTCTACCAAAAACAGTGTCAACCGCTTAGATAAACATGTCCTACATTAGTAATTAGTTTTTATGCATTTACTTTTCATTTCCAATATCGCATCCATTACTAAGCATATTTTATTGCTCCTCCCTATCAAGTACTAAAATATCCCCTTCCTAAATAGCAGTAGGCAACCCATTATCAAATGTCTTATGTTATACAATAGTAGGGAGGGATTATAGCAAGCCATAAACATTTCAAGAAAAAAAAAAATTAAAAACAGAATAATCCTTATTTTTATTCCATCTTTCACAAACCACTGTTAGGGATGGTGAAAAAATAATTTACAAATTTCCGCAAAGAGATTTTCTAATAGACAAGGCACAAAACGCAGTACTTGTATTGAGCGTAGCCGAAATAATAGCAACGCTATTACGAGTATTTGTAACGCAGGATATTGGGAAATATCGAAGTGGAAAATGTAAATTTATTTTTGCACCATTCCTTAATATTCTAAAACCTAAAGTAATGAATCTGAATGATTTATTGAATGCTATTTTGTGTGATAAAATAGCTTTTTTCGTAACAGAAGAATTACCAAAAACTACCATTTCATGAAAAAACTATTTTTAATAACGCTATTAGTTTTATTTAATAGTTGGGGCATAAATTTATATGCACAAGATATTACCGCCGACCCAAGCTCTTTAGCTATTGAACTAACGTATGGCGATACAACTACCGAAACTGTTACCATTACCAATACAGGAAGCAGTAGTGTTGATTTTACCGTATCAGGTCTAAAAACGAGGGTGTTGTCACTTACAAATACGGTGGATATGAATTTTGAGTATATTCGTACCCTCGAATCCATCAATGTATTTAATGATAGCTATGTGCTGACTGAAATTAGCACACAGGTAGCAAGCGAATTAGAAGCGGCTTTAGTAGGACAAAATGTACTGCTTATTGCACAACAAGAAGCTTGCGATTTGGCTACCTTTGAAGGTTTTGCCGATGTGCTTCAAAACTATGCGAATAATGGAGGCACTATTATTTTTACAGGTGCGACTAAATCCGCATTAGATATCAATTTTGATAGCGCATGTATATTTGCTACCAGTTTATTGGAAGGTAATTTTATAGGAGATATTTCTTCTTTTGGCAATTTAACGGTAGAATTACCCGAAGAACCAATTGTTGAAAATGTAAACAACTCGTATGGATTACAACTGGTTACCTACGAGTATAATATTACTAATACGGATGCGATAACAATTGTAAGCTACGAAGGAAATGATGTGGTTGTAAGACGTGAAATTGGGGAAGGACAAGTTATTTTAATTGGACACAATTACTTAAACGACAGCAATGATATTAACCGAATTATTGCCAATGCGGTAAAATCGGGTGGCGGTGTTGATTGGATTCAGCCAAGCGCATTAGAAGGGACTATTAGCGCAGGTAACTCTTTTGACTTAGATCTAACTTTTGATGCCAGTTCCTTTTTTGGTGGACTGTATGAGGTAATGCTAGAAATAGAAACCGAAGATGGAAGTGTTATCATTCCTGTTTCCTTAACCGTAATAGGTACCCCAACTATTCAAGTAACACCTACTAGTATCGACTTTAGCGATTGGCTAGTAGGAGCAACGGTTGTAGAAACTTTTACGATTGCCAATAATGGTACAGACTCTCTATTTATTACCGACATCGTTTCTGATAATCCCGACTATAACGTAGATATTACCACCGCCGCTTTATATGGCGGCACCGAACTAGAAATTACCATTACCTACACTCCATCTTCCATAGAAACAGACGATGCAGAATTGTTGATTTATAACAATGCTAGTGAAAATCCACTTATTATTGCGCTTACAGGTATAGGCGTAGGCGGACCACTAGTAGTAGTAGAACCCGAAAGTTTAGAGATTACCCTCAACTCAGGAGAAAGTACTACCGAAATTATTAATATTAATAATATAGGCGAAGGACCCCTCGATTTTACTATCGAACTATCAAGTAATATTGGAGGTAATAACATTTTGGTGCCTTTAGGTGATTTGGAGTTCGACATTGGCTTGTACAATAACATTATGGGCAATATTTATGATGCTTTTCCAGCCTTGGATATTGTAGAAACCATAACGCCTGACCCTGCCGAATTTGAAAGTCTGTTGCAAGAAAGCGGGATGTTAATTGTGCCAGGCTATAATAATACCCTACAAGAGGCACTTAACATTAACCCTGACTTATTAATAGATTATCTCGATAATGGGGGGAATATTTTGTTTCTAAATGACTTTGAAATTCCATCTGAATCAGGACTTTTTGAAGGTGATTTAAGTTGGCCTTTTGACGGAGATTTAACAATTGCAGACTCAGCGCATCCTATTACACAAGGCGTACCCGAAGGCAACTATGTAGATATTGGGCCGATGGTAGAATTTGCTAGCTCTGAGGTTATTTCGGTAATGGACTATGATGCGGATTTTGAAGGCACAGGTAGTGTAGCTGCTTACAGAGAGCAGGGCAATGGTTTAGCCGTGTTTTTAACCTTCCATTTTTTTGAAACCAACAGTATTAATTTGCCAACATTGCTAAATTCGGTAGAATGGCTGCACAGTAATTCAACAAGCTGGTTCTCTTTTTCGCCCGAATCGGCAGAGGATGTGCCATTTCCTAATGGCTTAGAAGAAATTGAAATACAAATTGATTCGGAAGGTTTGCTAGGAGGTACTTATTATATAGAGCTAATATTAAACAGTAATGGACCAGTACCGGTAATTACCATTCCTGTTACCCTTACTGTAGTTGGTGTACCCCAAATTGATGTGGAGACTACCCAGATTGATTTTGGTAATGTAATACTAGGGGATAGTTTTACAGAAACGATTATCATCGACAATCCTGGTACAGATACTTTGTATGTGACCAATATTACTAGCGATTATAATGATGTGTACTTGCTAGATAATAATGTGCTTACCATCCCTCCGCTTAGTAGTGCAACTATTACCCTTACTTTTACTCCTGATACCGCACAGGATTATACGACTACCCTCACGCTAGAAAATAATGTAGGAACCGTTACGATTGACTTAATAGGAGTAGGTATTAATACCCCTACGGTAGAAATTAATGATAACAACATTGAAGTAAGCATTGTAGCTGGCGAAAGCACAACAGAAACAGTTGTGGTTAATAATACAGGCCTAGGCCCACTAGATTGGACCTTACCAGGAGGTAATGATGCTTTAGAGATTGTTTTTGCAACCTATTCAACCAATACCTTTAATCATACCAATTTACTGAATGCATTAGACGCAGTTGCGCCAGCTTACAACCTTACCCAATACGATGGCTTTGACCCAGTAGAATTAGGCGATTTATTAAATACAGCGCAAATCCTGCTTATTCCTTCTTGGAATTTTAGTGGCAATACCGTTAATATTGGCGCATTAGCTGCTGTTTACCAACAGTTTGCCCAAAATGGAGGAACCATCATTGTAATGGGGACTGATAATACCAACTGCATCAATCAAAGTGGTTTATTTGCTAGTAGTTTTTATAATTACCTTGGTGAATTTGGAATCGTAAATATATTAGAACCGAACCATCCTTTAACACAAGATTTGCCCAGTTCATTTGTGCTATCCAATTATAATTGGATAGGGCAAAGTTTGAATAGTATTGATGTTAACTTAATAGAATATACCGATTTTGATGTAACAACAGTACTAGGATTTAACGAAATAGGTGTGGGCAAAGCTATTTATATTGGTTTTGACTATAACACAATCAACCCAAATGCTAACACTATGTTGGGTAATGCCGTAGCATTTGGAGGAGCATTACCCGAATGGCTCATCGTAAATAGTTATGAGGGTTCTATAAATCCTGATGGTTCTTATGATTTGGATATTACGCTAAACGCCGATGGTTTACCAGCAGGTATTTATACCTATATTTTGCCAATATTTACGAACGATCCCTTAAATCCAGTAGCATATGTAGATATTATAATGAATGTAGAAGCCTTTCCGCAAGCGGTATTTAGTGGTACTACTTTAAGTTGTGATGGTTATGCGTTCTTTAATGATTTATCGGTAAATGACCCCATTACCTGGACCTGGGACTTTGGCGACGGAACTACTTCTAACGAACAAGACCCAATACATTTATATACAGAAGATGGTACTTATAGTGTAGTATTAGAAGCATGTAATGATTTAGGTTGTGATGTAACAGGAACGATTGTGGAAGTAAATACTACTTTACAATATTGCGATACGCTTTCTATGCCTCTTAATGGAATGGCAGATATAAGTACTTGCACAGGAGTACTATATGATAATGGTGGCGAAGGTCCTTATCAAGCAGGAAGTGGAATTATTAATATTTCTCCACCTGGTGCAGTGCAACTAGTACTAACATTTACGGAATTTGCTTATGCCGAATCTAATAGTTATATTCAAATATTTGATGGGCTTAATGGCTCTGGAACGATAATCGGTTATTATTCGGGAGAGGAGTTACCAGAGGTTACGGGCATTATTACTTCCGAAACAGGCATGATATCTATTGTAGAAAGTGTCCAGTTTGTTAATGATAATTTTGCTGGTTTTGAAGTTTCGTGGGCTTGTGTTAACCCAACTACACCTCCTACACCTAACTTTACGGCTGATAATTTAATGACTTGTGATGGATTGGTAAATTTTACGGATGAAACAGCAGGTTTTCCTGCTCAATGGAGTTGGGATTTTGGCGATGGCACAACCTCTAACGAGCAAAACCCCGAGCACAATTTTTCTCAAGATGGCACTTATATGGTTAGCCTGGAAGCCTGTAATACAGTAGGCTGCGAAACCTATACGATGCCTGTTACCGTGTTAGACATCTTTTCAGTAGATGTGGACTTTAATCCATCCATCTCGCCAGGCATCCCCAGCCAGTTTGAAGACAATAGCATTGGTGCAATAAGTTGGGAATGGGACTTTGGTAATGGAGCAAGTTCTACTAGTAGCGCGCCAACAGTTACCTATTTTGAGTTGGGCGTGTATACCATCACCTTAATCGTATCGGATGGTACTTGTGAACGTACTGCTACTTGGACCATTAACGTATCTCCTGTAGGAATTAATGATGTTGGCGAAAGTGCATTGCTGCAAATTTATCCTAACCCAACAGCAGGTAACTTACAAATTAACTACCCTTATGAAGGCAGCCGAGCACTACAAGTTGATGTTGTTGATGCTGTTGGCAGAGTTGTTAAAAGCGAACAGGTAGTCAGCGTAAACGGCTATCAATCTCCACTCAATTTATCTGCCTTTGCTAAAGGACAATACATCATTCGTATTAGTTCGAGCGAGGGAATTGCTCGTAAACAGGTATTGGTGCATTAGTGGGTAAAAACTTAAATAATTGGCTACTTATCAGCAAGCTTATAAAATTACGTTAAACCATTAAGCAGCAATACATTCTAATAAGTACGCCAAGCAAGCCTCTTTTTTTGCGAAAAAAAATTGGAACGAATTTTAGGGTATAAACAATTGTTTAGTGGTAATTTTTACTTTCTAATAAACAACCATGTGACACAATAATACCCTGTCAGTCAAAGTTTATAAATAGGTTTTAACAATAAATAATCAAGTCAATGAAGTATATAACGCATTTCTTTTTAGCAGCTTTATGCCTTATCGGTTTTAGTGATGCGGCAACTATTGCGGCGCAAAATCCACCTAAAGGAACTGTCGTAGAGTTCGGAATGCCTATTAGTGATTTTCCGATACCTCCAGGCAATGAGTCGGCAACGGCTTTAGTAAACTTTAAACTCGATGCGATGGATTTAAATACTGGCAATAACCTCATTCATCACGACGAAGCCTCGGATGTAAAATTGTTTGCTTACCTCAATCCACATATCGAACAATATACCCTAACCGCCGAACGGCGAGATGATGGGAGAAAAGTAAATGTATATGTAGAGTTAGCCGATGCAGAACCAACTTGTATTTTTGCGAGTATTGGCGCAGATTGGATCAATGTAATTTGCTCAGAAAAGTATACCTACGGCCCACCAGAAGAAGTAATGGTAGAGGATATTCTGAATCTTAAAGAGAAAAAGGAAGAAGAAAAGGTAGAAGAGAAAAAAGAAATAGCTGTGCCTAATGCGGTAAAGAATTTTGAGAAATCGCAATCGGATAGCAAAAAGAAGAAAAAGAAAAAGAAGAAGAAAAAAAATAAAAAAAACAAACGTCCGCTTCCTTGGCCGTTTCCACGACCTTAATGGTTGATTGTTAGCAGGTACTTTTGTATAAGGTAGAAAGTACTGAATAGCATCATTTTTATAAAAAAGGACTTGTTTAAATGTTTTATGGCATTTAAGCAAGTCCTTTTTTTATTCTACTTTTTTATAGTAGGTTGCTCGTAAACCATTGTCGTAGTACAAGCCATCAATTACCTGTTGCTCGTTCATGTTAATCATAAAGCGTTCCCAAGTTTTATCGTTAAACAAGCTGCGAGGGCAAAACCATTGCAGTGGCAAGGCTTTCTTTTTATTTTTGCGAACAACCGACCATTCCTCTCCTTTTTTAACAATTTCAATATGTTGGCTATCCTCATTTACATATACGCCTGGAAACTGCCATGCATAATCCATTACCCGATGCATACTATTGGGTTTGCCATCGAGCAATTCGTTTAGGCTGCCTATTAAAATATTCCAATTGGTTTCGGTTTTGTTGCCTCCTTTTGTTTTGCCTCCCTTTGCCAATCCTTGGCGCACAATTACCGTGTTGGTGGCTGGATTTATATATAAAAACTGCCCATTAAATCCTGCGGCATAAAAATCTTGTGCCTCATAAAAATTACTTGTTAAATAAGTATCCAACCACCATCCTTTGCTGTAGCCATACCAACCGTCATCTAACGTGCGGCAAGCAATATTGTCTATCCATGTTGGGTCTAATAATTGTTCGCCATTCCATTTTCCACCATGGGCATACAGTTTGCCCAACCGCATTAAATCTCTGCTACATACTCGCAAGCCGCCGCCCATACGTGCGTCGCCAGCTTCGCTATCTAAGGTAAAATAAGCATTATACTCCATTCCTAAAGGGTCCCAAATTCTTTGTTTCAAATAATCGCTCATTCTAGTGCCTGTTGCTTGTTCCATACACATACCCAAAATTTGTATTTCAATAGATTTATAGGCAAAGCGGGAGCCTGGCTGATAGGCCAAAGGTGCTTTGTATACTTCCTGCTTAATATTATTGTGGTAATAAAGCCGAGCCAATTTTAAGCCATCTTCATAGTCGTCAAAATCCAAGCCCGATGTCATGTGTAAGAGGTGTTTAATAGAAATAAGCTTCCGTTCATCTTCTGCAAAATTTGGAATAAATCCTGCTACGGGTTCTTCCATATCAATATACCCTTCGGTAATGGCCATGCCTGCCAGCGTAGTTACAAACGATTTGGTAATCGAGAAAATAACATTGGCGGTTAATTGCGTTTGCCCGTTCAAGTACTTTTCGTAAATAATAGTATCGTTTTTAGCCACCAAAAAAGCCGTTGTATTGGTTTTTTCTAGGAAATCTTCGAGCGTAAGGCTGTTGTAAACATTTTGGTTGTTGCTCCATTGCATAAAGGGCGGCAATTGGCAAGTATCACAAAAAACAAAGGCTGGTGCCGATACATGCGACCTAGAAATTTTATCGGCAGGAAAAACATCGGTATGGGTAATGCTAGGAATTTTGTGTTTTAAAATTCTTTTTTCGATGGTACACATAGCAGTGCTTATGGCTACTGTTAGGAGTAATAATAACAATAAACTCGTAAAAAATGGTGATTTTGGATTTCTATTTCGATACATTCTGCTGCTTACTATCTTCATTAGCCGAAAATTAATTATCTTGCCTCTTAATTAAATGGTTTGCCTGCTGCGCTGTTCCTTTTTACTGATAAGCATACCTGTTTAAAGGCCGTTAGCAGTATAACTATTAACTATCATAGATAATACCCAAAATGCTAAAAAACAAATAGCATGATGAAACTGAACCTTCAACATGGGCAAGGTTTATATCTATTGATGTTGTTTGTTTATGCTAGTATTTGGTAGAAGGTAGAGAGTAGTAGGTACTTGAATGGTTCCGCTTCGCTGCACGGTTGCAAAGTAGCCTCAACTTTTTTATCTCATCCATTTACACTAGTATTTGGTAGAAGGTAGAGAGTAGTAGGTACTTGGACGGTTCGGCTTCGCTGCACGGTTGCAAAATAGCCTCAACTTTTATCTTCCAATAAACTTGTCTAATTAAGTAAAGGTAAAAACCATACAGCTAACTGATACGCTATCAATTATGAACAATTTGGACTGGAAAAAAGCAATTATTCCGCATATTATTGCCATTGTTGCTGCTACAATTTTAATTATCGCTTATTTTAACCCTGTTTTGTCAGGAAAAAAACTTCCGCAGGGCGATATTACGCAATGGAAAGGCATGGCTGAAGAGGTACTAAGCTACGAAAAGGAAACTGGCGAACAATCGGGTTGGACCAACTCGATGTTTGGCGGAATGCCTACGTACCAAATACGCCCTCCCGTGGGTAACTCCAACCTTATGAAACCCCTCGACAAAGGGCTACGAGGTTTATTGCCCAAACCAGCAGGCACTTTTTTATTGTGCTTTTTGGGCTACTACTTATTATTAGTCGTACTAGGGGTAAGTCCGTGGCTAAGTACGCTGGGGGCAATTGGTTTTACCTTTTCTACCTATAATTTTTTAATTGTAGAAGCGGGCCACAATACCAAATTTAATACCATGGCTTATATGGCCCCTGTTGCCGCAGGGGTGCTGCTGGCTTACCGAGGAAAAATACTTACGGGTGGTGCTATTTTTGCACTTGCTTTTGCCTTAAATGTGCGAGCCAATCATCCGCAAATTACCTATTATTTGTTTCTTACCCTACTTATTTATGTAGTATTAGAAGCGGTAAATGCTGTTAAAAATCAAAAACTGCCCACTTTTGCAAAAGCATCGGGCGTGTTGTTGATAGGTGCAATTTTAGGACTGGCCAGCAATGCCGCCCAACTATGGACCACCTACGAGTACTCGAAGGATACGATTAGAGGCGAATCGGAATTAGCGGGCGAAGGCAAAAAAAGTAGCGGTTTGGATAGGGATTATGCTCTAGCATGGAGTTATGGCAAACTAGAAACGATGACCTTACTAGTACCTCGCTTTTACGGCGGCGGCTCGCAAGAACCCGTTGGTGATCCCCAACTAAAACGCATTTTACGACAAAGTGGTGCGAAGGATGGTAAAGGTCCTACTTACTGGGGCGCACAGCCTTTTACAGGTGGTACGATTTACCACGGTGCTATTATTTGCTTTTTATTTTTACTAGGCAGCATTGTTGTGCGAGGCCCTATTAAATGGTGGCTGGTAGCGGCTACTATTATGGCGGTTGTTTTATCGTGGGGTAAAAACTTTGCACTGGTTACCGACCTCTTTTTCTACTATTTTCCCATGTACAATAAGTTTAGGGTGGTTTCTATGATATTGGTGGTAGCACAGTTTACCATGCCTTTACTGGGCGTATTGGGCTTACATGCCATTATTAGCAAGCAAGTAAACAAGCAGCAGGTACTCAATGCCCTTAAAATTAGCGTAGGTGTGCTAGGCGGCATCCTCCTATTTTGGATTATATTGGGCAGCGGCTTTTTAGATTTTGAAGGGCCTAAAGACAGCCGTTATCCAGAGGAGTTTTTAGACTTGCTGATTGGCGAACGCATTAGCATGATGCGTATGGATGCGATTCGGTCGTTGGTATTGATTTTATTAGCGGCAGGCGCAATTTGGGCTTTAATACAGGAAAAGTTAAGCCATGTAATTGCAGTAGCTGCCATTAGTGTTTTAGTGTTGGGCGATTTGTGGTTGGTAAACACTCGATACCTCAACAGCAAAGATTTTGTACATGCTAGAAAAGCCGATGAATTGCTAAAGCCTAGCGTAGCCAACAAAGCTATTTCACAGGATAAAGGATTGGATTATAGAGTTTTAAATTTAGGCAATCCATTTAACGATGCTCGTACCTCGTATCACCATAAATCTGTTGGTGGTTATCACGGTGCAAAATTACGTCGTTATCAAGATATGATAGAGCAGCATATTAGTCCAGAAATACAACAACTAACCGCTACGTTACAAAGCGGAGGAGCGTCTAATATACCAAGCTTGTTTGCCAATACCAATATTTTAAACATGCTTAACACGAAGTACGTTATTGGTAATCCAGGTGCGCCGCCTTTGCAAAATTCTTCGGCCAATGGCAATGCGTGGTTTATAAACGATTTTAAAATGGTGAACAATGCCGATGGGGAGATTGCCGCTTTAAAAGGCATTAATCCTAAACGGCAGGCGGTTATCGACAAACGATTTAGCAAGCAGGTGCAAGGAAAAAGCTTTTCGGCAGATAGTACCGCTAGTATTAAATTGGTAGATTACAAACCCAATTACTTAAAATACACCAGTAATACAGGGAGCGAACAGTTAGCCATTTTTTCAGAAATATATTACAATAAAGGATGGGATGCCTATATTGATGGACAAAAAACGCCTCATTTACGAGCCAACTATATTTTAAGGGGCATGGTTGTTCCGGCTGGTAAACACGATATTGAGTTTAAGTTTCAGCCGAGTTCTTTAAAAACGGGTAAAAGCATTTCATTTATTAGCTCTTTGGCTTTACTTATTTTCGCTTTAGCTGGTTTAGGCCTTGGTTTTAAAAATGCCGCTAGTGCTAGTACAACAGAAGAAGCATAAATTTTGCTTGTATTGTAAGCAATTATTTTTATAAAAAAAGGTGCTGATGATAGTATAATCATCAGCACCTTTTTGTTTTAAAAGTAGCTTAGTAACGTTTAAAAAATAAATCCGACAATTTGTACGTAGAGGTTTTGTGCTTAGACAAGGCGCAAAACGCAGCCATAGCCTAAGCTACGGCGAGTATTTGCAACGAAGGATAAGTGCAAAAGATCAAGTAGAAATGACGGATTTATTTTTTATGCGTTACTTAATTTGTTTAGGTTGGAGGTCTGTTTTTGGGGATGCTAAATGGTATGAAAAATTAAATTCTAACAAACAGCTTTACTTTGTTAATAACTTAATTGCCTGATGCCAATAGAATAATGCACCGTTTGGTAATTTGCGAAGTTTATTCAGGTAATTCCATTCTCCGTCGAGCACATAATCACTTAGCGTCATACTTCTTCTATTAAACTTCAGCAATGGACTATCATCCTTGCACTTAATTTTAGCAAGTATATACGCCACTTTTGCTCCCGCTTCAATTGCTTCATCAATTCTGAAAGTACTAGTAATAATATGATTTTTAAAACGTCTTAATCCATCTTCAAATTCTTGGAACTTGTAAAGATCTGTGGTTTTATTTTTTTGTCTTTTAGCTAAAATCTGGCAGGCATCAATGCTGTCTTTAATTACCTCTTTCATGGCAATATCCAAATTTCTATATGTAATCTCTTTTTCAACTAGTGGATAATAAGCTTCCCGAACAATTTTAAAATCCTTAATTTCATTAAATAAGTTTCCTAAATCAAATAGTTGTTTAATAATTTCTACTTCTTTATTTTTACCAAATAATATTCCTGTTGTTTCAGGGGCAAAAGCGGTAAGTTTATCTCCTACAAGAGATTCAACAGAAGGAATATTGATACGGATAATTGGCTCATTAATAACTAGCCAACTTTTTTCAACAGGAATAGCTAAAAGTGTGGGATAAAAATTTTCTTCAAACAAAACATCTAGCAAAATTCTATTAGCTGTATTATTAAATTTAGAATCAAAGTAAAACTCATAATGCGCTTTGGGAATACCTGTCTGATAACTTCGTTCTTCATCAAGTTCCCATCTTTTAAAATTACTCTTTTCGCAAACTAGATCTAAAATAGCTTCTAAATCATCTCGATTAGCTTGTGTAACAATATCAACATCTATCGAAAATCTATAAGGTTTAGGCAATATCATTATTAAGCTTGTACCTCCTTTAAAAACAAAATTAAGTTGATTTACAGCTAAACTTTCAACTAAACTCAAAGCATAAATCATTTTCTCTAAAAGTCCATAATCTACCCGTTCAAATACGGCTTTATCTTTAAAAGTTCTTATCCATTTTTCTTCGTAAGATGTGGGATTAATCATAATAGTTAATTATACATTTATTAAACCATTTTGTTTTAAATATTTTTTTAATGCTTCTACCTGCCTTTTCCTTTTAGCATAGGTCATTAACTTTTTAATGTTAACATGGTATTTTTGGAAAACATGCTTAAAAATAGTAGTTTGTTCTGATCCTTTAAATGCATCCAATAAATGCCCATCCAAAAATAAATCTAGCAATAATTTTTCGAGGCTTGGAATTTTCAATACCCTATCTTGTTCTTGACGAACTTGTATAGGCGAACGACTAAAAAGCTTATTAATAATGATGGGAGATGGTGTTTCCGAAACATACCTGTCCATTAATAACCTATCGGGTTCTACAAATACACCCGCTAAATTTTTATCTCGCAAAAAATAAAATACAGATTCCGTCATGTCTTTATCAACTTCTATAAAGGTATAGTGATTAACTACTTGGTGTATCGCAAACTCATTGAACCAAGCGGTGGTCCATATACAATAATCAGCTAAATCAAAATGACTTAACAGTAAACCATTTAAATCTAATATCTCAGCACTTACAAATGGTTGATATAAAGATTTTGAAATGGGATAATAAGATTCTTTTACTTCCAAATCTGCTCACGTTTCATTAAAAATACTGTTGACTTAGTCAATATAAGTTAAAAATGCCGAAAAAACTAATTTTTGGTATTAAAAATGCCGCAAAAATGAAATTTTGGCAAAAAACAAATTGCCACCAATTAAAAAAGGTGCTGATGATAGTATAATCATCAGCACCTTTTGTGTTTTAAAATGGATGGTTTGGGATGGATTTTTTTAATGACCAATTACCAAATTACAATGTTCAAATAATAATCAAATCTTAAATTTCAAAAATTAAAAATCAAAAATCAAAAATCAAACCTCCTTATCGCACAAACATCAACTCTCTGTACTTAGGCAGCGGCCACAACTGGTCATCCACCAAATATTCCAATTCATCGGCGTGGTGGCGAATCGTATCGAAGCAGGGTTTAATTAAATCGCAGTAGGCAATGGCTTTGGCTTTACTACTTTTTTTAGCATGGGCTTTTTTATGGGCTGCTTCCATTGCTGCTAAACCTTGGTGCAAACCTTCTAGGTGTTCGGCAATTTGTTTTACCAAATCAATTTGTCCTTTTAAGCTGGCTTTTTTAATGCCAATATCTAAAGCACCTTTAATACTTGTTATTAATTGGTTTTGGTAAGTAACGGTTGCAGGTATTACCTGGTTTTGTACCATTTCTGCTAAAATTTGCGATTCGATGCCAATCTTCATTTCGTAGTTTTCTAATAGCACTTCGTAGCGGGCATCTAGTTCTCGCTCGCTAAAAATATTGTTGCCTACTAGTAATTCTTTTGCCGATTTGGTAACCATAAATCCTAGGGCAGGAGGGGTCGTTTTTACATTGGATAAACCTCTTTTTTTCGCTTCCTTAGCCCATGTATCGCTGTAATTATCGCCTTCAAACAAAATGCGTTTCGAGTCTTCTACATACCTGCGTAATACACGTAATAAGGCACCGTCTTTGGTTTCGCCTCCTTTTTTTAAGGTTTCTACCTCTGCTTTAAAATGCACCAATTGTTGGGCAACAATAGTATTTAAAACCGTCATTGTTGCAGCACAGTTGGCACTCGAACCTACGGCACGCACTTCAAATTTATTGCCTGTAAACGCAAAAGGCGAAGTACGGTTTCTATCCGTATTGTCCATTAGTACATCTGGAATTTTTTTGTGGATATTTAGTTTTAGTTCATCTTTTATCAACTCATCAACCTTAGCTCCTTTTTTTACTTTATTCGATAGTTCGTTTAAAACTTCGGTAAGCGTAGAGCCAATAAATACCGATATAATAGCTGGGGGGGCTTCGTTAGCTCCTAGGCGGTGATCGTTTCCTGCCGATGCAATGGCGGCACGTAATAAATCGGCATGTTCGTTAACCGCTTTAATTACGTTGATGAAAAAGGTTAAAAACTGCATATTGGTGCGAGGCGTTTTGCCAGGTGATAACAAGTTAACCCCAGTATCGGTTGCTAGGGACCAGTTGTTGTGCTTACCCGAACCATTTACGCCTTCATAAGGCTTTTCGTGAAACAACACCCGTAAACTGTGCCTACGAGCCACCCGATCCATAATATCCATTAGCAATTGGTTTTGATCGACGGCTACGTTTACATCCGTAAATACGGGCGCACATTCGTACTGTCCAGGGGCTACTTCGTTGTGACGAGTGCTGATGGTGATGCCTAGTTTTAGTGCTTCGGTTTCAAAATCTAACATATAAGCATATACTCGTTCTGGAATAGAACCAAAGTAATGATCGTCTAGTTGTTGTCCTTTGGCTGCGCCGCCGCCTAGTAGGGTGCGTCCCGTTGCTTGTAAATCAGGACGTGCATGAAACAAGGCCGCATCTACTAGAAAATACTCTTGCTCCCAGCCTAGTGTGGGGTATATTTTTTTTACGTTTTTATTGAAGTAGTGGCAGACGGGTAAAGCCGCTGTTTCTAGAAAATGCTGCGATTTTAATAGTGGTGCTTTATAATCTAAAGACTCGCCCGTGTAGGAAATAAAAATGGTAGGAATACACAAGGTTTTGCCCGAACCCACCTGCATAATAAATGCTGGCGAAGAAGGGTCCCAAGCGGTGTAGCCTCTTGCTTCAAAAGTTACCCGCAATCCGCCAGAAGGAAAACTGGAGCCATCGGGCTCTTGCTGTACGAGGGCATCGCCACTAAAACGCTCAATACCTTTGCTATTGTCGATAGGCGTAAAAAAGGTATCGTGTTTTTCGGCAGTTGCACCTGTAAGGGGCTGAAACCAGTGACAGTAGGAAATCGCTCCTTTGCTCATTGCCCAAGATTTCATGGCAGAGGCAATTTGGTCGGCAATGCTGCGGTCTATTTTTGCACCAGACTCAATAGACGCAATCATGCTTTTATAGGCTTCTTTTGATAAGTAGCGGCGCATGGTGTCTACGGTAAAAACATTGGTGGCAAAGTAATCCGATATTTTATCGGAAGGCAATTGCACATTTACACCTGTACGGGTAAATGCTCGTTCCATTGCATCAAAACGGATGTTACTCATGATTTTTATTTTTTTTTTAAATTAGTAGTCAGATCGTTCGCTTCGCTCTCTGCCAGCAGTCAGAACGCTGCGCTGTCAGTTTTATATGCTGGCGATTTTAGAGTGGTCAGTTTGTTCGCTTCGCTCACTGTCAGTAGTCAGAACGCTGCACTGTCAGTTTTTATATGCTGGCGATTTTTTTTGCAATTCAATTTGATTGCTAATAGCTTAAAATTGGGATAATTTAAGTAAAATTATTTATAATAAAAATAGTAGGTTTATACAGCATTTAATTAAATTGGTGCAAAAGTAGTTTATTTTTTTTAGTGTATAAAGGATTTTTTTGAGGAATTATTGGGAGAGTTGTGTTTTTTTATGCGAGCTTTTTAGGTAATAGCATTATTAGAAAACAGGTAAGCAATAACAAAAGACATGCCCAATCGGTTAAATACCTACCTGCTAAATAGTTGAGTAATAATTGGTGTTAATATTCTTTCCTCTAAAAGAAAACCAAATTATCTGTTTTAAAATATAGATTGCCCATGAAAACATTAGAAAAAGTTAGTAATAAAAAAAAATGATTAAAAAATTTGTTTTTTTGAGCTATATATTCTAGTTTTGTATGCAAGCTATTTTGCGAAATGGTTTCTTTTCATAGGCCAAATAAGTATTGCGCTAATCATTTATCAACGCTCCTTCCTTTTTTTGAATGCTTCCAATACAATGCCGCTATTAGGTATTGGACTATTTTTTTTTTGCAAGAATACTAAATCATGTTTCGTATTTTTAATACGAACTGGCATAATAATGCATAATTTTTGTTAACTCTTTAAATTTTTTTTTATGAAACCCTTTTTTGTTATTAACAATAAACATATTGCCCCCCCGAAATGTGTTTGTTAAGTATTTTTTAAACGTTACTTAATACAAATAATCATTTTTTGGCCCAAAGTAATTTAGCGGTTTTACAAGGCACTACTATTGTACGTAATATTGGTAAAACAAATAGCAGTAATGTACCTAATACAGCTTCTGTATTGCCGTTTAGTATTGCGCCTAATCCTGCTAATCAACAAGCTAGTGTATTATTGCCAAAGCCTGCTCAAAAATTGAGTATTTACAGCCTTTCAGGAACATTGGTATTCGAAGAAAAGATTAATGATAAGCAGCAGCAGCAAATAACTGTAACTTTAGATAACTTACATAAAGGGATATATCTTGTGAAAGTTATTTATGCAGATCAGAGTAATCAGACTGAGAAATTAGTAGTAATGCACTAAGATTAACTTATATTTTAAAACAGGCAGTATCAACAAGCAAAGAGGTACTGCCTGTTTATTTAAATCTATATATTATGCAAAATAAACTAGTTTCAATAATTATACTACTGCTTTTTTCTCTTACTTGCATTGCACAGCAAAATATTGTTTTTCCTTACTTTAATAAAACATTTTGGGGTGATACTATGAACATCTTAGGACCCGTTGCAAAACCCATTACAGATGGCTATGCTATTTTTGGCACTTATGGCACAACGGTAACTAGTTATGTTTATATGCGAAAAATAGATGAATATGGTAATACCCTTTGGGTAAAAAATTTAGATAGTGAACTAGACGGGGATATAGGTGCAATTGAATGGGGAGGACAAGCTTTTGTTAGTGAAGATGATTATATTTACTTAACTTATTCTAAAAATATTTCTGATGGAAACCTTAAAGATATTCAATTATTAAAAATAGACTTAGAGGGAAATTTAGTTTGGAAAAAAACATACGGTAGTACCCATAATGAATTTGCGAGGCATTTAATACCAACCTCTGACGGGGGATTTATGCTAGCAGGTGAACAATGGAATGATACACCTGGACCAGGAAGAATGTACTTTACTAAACTAGATAATTATGGCGACTTACAATGGGATGCAACCCACATACACAATTGGGGAAAAGCTTTTAGCATACAACAAACTTGGTGGGACGATGGCTATAT
>JAHDBT010000094.1 GCA_020630215.1 Bacteroidota bacterium | reverse complement strand
CCCGAAATTGAGCAAGCCGATGGATTTATTGTGGGCAGCTATTTTAAAACCAATGGCAAAGTAACCAATGCCGTAGAAGCAGAACGGGTGGCAACATTGGTGAATGCGGTTGATAGAATACGGAAAAGCTAAAAAACACCAACAAGAAACTAACAGCACAGCGAACGGTCTGATGGCTGACCACTAAAAATACATCAGCATAAAAAACTGACAGTGCAGCGATCTGACCGCTTGACAAATAGGCTAACTATTTTTCTTCCGTTGCTCATCCCATTTCTTCACCCTATCCGAAATATTTTTCTTTAAAATAGCCGAAGCGGTTATCATACCACCAGCAAGTGCGCCGCCGATGCCTGCGCTTACCACGTCTTGCCCAGTGAGGTAGAGGTTTTTAATAGGGGTGTGTACCCGTAAAAAATCCTGTTGAAACCGTTCGGGGGTGTGGTTGAGTCCGTAAAGTTCGCCTTTTTGGTAATTGCAGAAATGCTTGGTACTAAGTGGCGTTGACAATTCGTAATAATCGACTTTGCCTTTTAGTTGGGGTAGGTACTCGTACATTTTGTTGAGTAAACGTTGCGCCATTTTTTCCTTGAATGCATCGTATTCTTCCCCTCTTTTTTTCCATCTATTGTCTTCCCATTCCTTGTACCAATCGTAGGAGGCGAGGGTAATAATATCAATGGTGCTTCTGCCAGGGTAGCGGTTTTCCCAATCGGGATCTTTAGCGGCGGGGAAGGAGATGTAGACAACAGGGAATTCGGTATTTTCGGGGTCGGCTAGGTAATCGGCAAAATTTTTATCGTGGTCGTATCCGTTTTTGGGATAAATCCAATAATTGGCTTTTTGCAATCCTAGTTCTTCTACGGTGTGTTTAAAGCCAATATATAAGCAAATATGCGCTACCGAGGGTGCTACTTTTTTTAATTGTTTTAGCAAGCCCAGTTTGTTGCTCACTTCGGGATGTAACATATGTTCGTACGTATTAATTACCCCTGCCGAACTAATCACCATAGGTGCAAAAACCTCTTGTCCATCTTCCATGCGTACCCCAATGGCTTTTTTATTGCGAACCATAATTTGTTTCACCCTAGCATTTGTTAATACCAAACCGCCTGCACTTGCAATTACTGGGCATACCGTTTCTACAATTCGCATACAGCCGCCTACGGGAAAACTAGCTCCATTCATATAATGTTTGGCAACCATTGCATGAATCACAAAGCTACTTTGTTTAGGAGGCAAGCCATAATCGCCAAACTGGCCCACTAAAACGGCTATTAGTTTTTCGTTTTGGGTAATATCTTTCAGCACCTCCATAGTAGTGCGGTTCGAGAATTGCATCATTCCTTTACGCATTTTGCCACCCACCATTTTAGCGACAAGAGGCGGTACGGCTTTTTCTGCAAAAAAGGTAAAGGATGCTTTTTGTGCTGCATAAATTAGGTCTACATATTTATCAATAGCTATTTGGTCTTCTGGTTCGGGAAAATAGCCTTTCATGCGAGCTTTAAAATTATCTGCCCCTGTCCAAAATTCGTATTCCTCTTCGCCAAAAAAAATGCGGTCGTATACATCGCCCAATTCTGCCCATTCCAATTGTCCGTCGCTAATGTACCTAAAGAGTCTACTTAAAGTAGTGTGTTCTCTATGCACTTCGCCAATGTAGTGAATACCTACATCCCATTCATAATCGCGGCGTTTAAATACGTGCGTGTAGCCGCCGGGGGTGTAGTGTTGTTCTAGCACTAAAATCTTTTTCCCTTCTCTAGCCATAAAAGCCGCCGTACCCAAACCGCCAATTCCCGAACCAATAACAATGGCATCGTATTTTTGGTTGGTGGCTAATGTTGGATTTTTTTTGTAAGAATCTACGCCTATATAATCGCTCATAATGAATGTTGTTTTAGAGGTATGTTGATTGTTTGGTGTGCAAAATAAATAAAAAATGGGAGATAAGGGATGTTTAAATAATAACTTATAAATTCTACTTGATCTTTTGTCCTTATTCTGCGTTGCAAATACTCGCAATAGCTTAGGCTATTCCTGCGTTTTGCGCCTTGCCTAAGAACAAAATTTCTACGCAGAACTGTTATAAGTTATTATTTACACGTTCCTAAGGACAAGTTTTAGCAATACTTCTTTTATATGCATATTTTGAACTGATTATGGTCTTTATCGTAGTTTGCTTAAATACATCTTGGATATAGGCTAAATGTTTGTTAAATTTGTCCTTGTAAGTAGTTTATAATTACTATTGAAGTTAATAGATTTTGAAATGAAATTAAAAGAACTTGCTCAAATTTTTAGAGGAGTAAAATTCTCTAAGGAAGAATTAGAAAAGGTTAAGCCAATTAGTGGAAACTATTATCAGTATTGGACGGAGAATAGTTTAGCAAACAAGGAAGGAATACATTATATATCTGCCAAAAAAATTAGAAAGAATAAATTAGAAATTAAACAAATTTCCTTGATCTATGGTGATTATCTCGTTTATAGAAAAGATAAGAAATTTAAATTTTTCAGATATTCGGAAGTAGAAAAGGTGATTCCAGCAAATGACATATATATAATTAGAACAGAGCATGGCATTATTAGTAATTTTTTAGGTTATGAAAAAAACAGAAACTACTTATTTACTTGTTTAAAAAAAATGCAAGAAAATAAAAATGGCTTAAACTTAATAAATGCTTTAGGAGAAGTAGAAATTTTAACAGATAATATTCTAGAATTAGAAGAAGCAAATAAAGCAGAAGAATATGGTATTAGAAAACCTTTAAGCAAGGGGGATTTACCAATAAAAATGAGACAAAAACCTATTACGCTAGATAAATTATTAAAAAGAATAGAATATAAGGAGTTGTTGATAGACAGCGAATTTCAAAGGCGACCTAATTTATGGGATAGTGCAATAAAATCTCGTTTTATTGAATCTCTAATCGCAAGAGTGCCTGTTCCTGCATTTTATTTTGATGGCGCAAATGACGATGAATGGCTCATTATTGATGGGCTACAAAGACTGAGTACTATTAAAGCTTATGTTGATAATGAATTTGAACTAACCGAATTAGATTTTTTAACCGAATTACATGGTAAAAAATTTGAGGATTTAGAACGAGCTTATAGAAGAAGCATCGAAGAATATGAGGTTTTTGCATACATATTAGAAAAAGGAAACAGCCAAAGCGTTAAGTATAAGATATTTAAAAATATAAATACTAGTGCATTAAAGCTAGAAGGGCAAGAAATTAGACATGCAATTACCCCGGGCTTTCCTGCAACATTTTTAAAAGAAATTGTAGAAACAATTTGGTTTCAAGCATGTGTCCCTATTAGTGATTACCGTAAATCGAGAATGTACGACAGAGAGGTTGTACTTCGTTATCTTGTTTTTCAAGAAAAAAACTACAAGTTATATTCACCAAATATAGTGGACTATTTAGATGATGGGATGACCAATTTGTATAATGTGCCCCAGTATCAATTCAATAACTATAAACAAATATTTAAGGAGACCAGTACCTTTTTAAAAGCTATTTTTGGAGAAGCTTGCTTTAGTAGAAATTCAATGGAAAATAACAAACAAGGTTATTCCCACAATAATATTATTTTTGAATTATTGACTTATGGTTTTTCAAAAATTGATGAAAAATGCAAGTTAAAGCTAATGAGAAATAAAAAAGCATTAAAGAACAAAATAATATTCTTTTTCAAGAAACAAAGCGAAGAAAATAAACGTTTCTGGAATTATGATTATGCATACTCGAAAGCTGGTTTGCAACAACGATTTAGCAACATGGACAAGTTTATTTCGGAAATAAAAAAGAATAATCAATGATTGATAAAATTGAAATAGAAAATTTTAAAGGAATTAATGAGCTTTCTTTAGAATTAAGTAACTTAAATTTAATAACAGGAGTTAATTCTTGTGGTAAAAGTTCGGTGTTGCAAACCTTATTATTATTACGGCAAAGTTATTACAAGGGAAATTTTTCTAGTCAAAGAAAGCGAAATAGTTTATTTTTAGGTGATAGAGATAGTTTGGTTAAATTAGGCGTATTTAGAGATGTATTTCATGAAAACGCAGAAGAAAATGCAGCTATCAAAATGGCTATTTCGATAAATGAACAAATGCTTAGTTTTACTTCAGATGCATTTAATAGTGGCGGAAAAGATGTTGACCTTAAAGACAGTATAAATATATTAGGAAGTTTAGAACCTAAGTTATTACCTACAATATGGAATTGGGGTGATGTATCTGTTTTTTCTCCTAATTTTCAATACTTATCAGCAGATAGAATTGCACCTAAAGAAAGCTACCCTAATCCAGCCGAACAGGACGGTTTTTTAGGAAAACAAGGAGAATTTGCGCCTCATTTTTTAGAGAAATATGGAAACGAACCCATCCCTATAAAAGCTTTAATTCATGAAAAAACAACTCGACCAAAAGAACAGGATACTTTAAGCTGGCAACTTAATTATTGGTTAAGCGATATTAGTAATAATATAGAAGTATATGTGCAACCAAATAATATTACCAATCAAACTGAATTGTGGTATAGGTACAATAGTAATGGTATATCAGGCAGCGATAGAAAACCCCAAAATGTTGGTTATGGAATTACACCCATACTGCCAATTATTATTGCCCTATTAGCAGCACAACCTGATGATTTAATTTTAATAGAAAATCCAGAGGTACATTTAAATCCTATTGCACAAGCTAGTTTAGCACAATTAATTGCTCGTACTGCACAAGAAGGTGTACAAATTATTGTAGAAACACACAGCGACCATTTTGTTAATGGAACTTTAGTAGCCACAAAAAAACATGAAAATAAACAACAAGGTATTGATAAAGAAAAGGTTTGTTTATATCATTTTTCTAAAGGAGAAAAAGCAGAAACAATAGCTACTAGAATACTGCTAGTTGGAGATGGAAAAATAGGAAATCAACCCGATGGTTTTTTTGAACAATATGATAAAGATTTAGAAACAATAATGGGATTTTAAATTGAAAAAAATGGCAGCACAAGTATTTATAGTTTTCCCCGATATAATTGATAGTGATAGTATAGATGATTTGAAAAAAATAATCTCATTGGTAAATGATATTCAATCAAATCTTAAAAATGATAAAGAGGTTACACTTTTTTATGATGAACAAAATGTAACCAGTTTTATTGATTCTGCTAAAACATTAATAGAACAAGATATTGAGCAATTCACACAAAGACTAAGGACACTTTTGCGTAAAACAAGTTCAAGGTGGAGAAATATATCAAAAATACAAAAAGATACAGTATACAGATTATGGAACATTAAGAAACGGAAACTCCATAGTTTAGCAGATAATGATTATGCTATTATATATGACTCCTATTGCGAAGTAGCAGAGAGAAATATTCAAGACAATAATACAAACTATTTGATTATTACGCTAGTAGAATGCGATTATTTTTATAAAGAAGAAACCGAATTAAATGTAAAAAAGATAGAAAAAATAATTATAGTCCGCGATTTCTTGCCAATACTAATAGATGTTATTCATAGAGAAGAATTACCAGAACTTCTAAAAATTAAAAGAATTAGAACTTATGGTGAATTTCAGCTTTGGTTTAAACTTTTAAAAGGAGACATCAAGTTTAAATTAAAAGATAATCCTGATTATGAACCAACTAATTATATCTACCCTCCAACTAAAAGGCGTATTTACCAACATAAGGAATCGAAACAATTTTGGTATTTTGATTTTTTTCATAAGGATAACAAAATACATTATGAAGTATTTAGTAGAATGCTTGACTATATTGGAGAGGGGGATGAAAATGGGAATCTTGCTCCTTCCAAAAAAGTTACGAAAGAGGAAAAAGCTAAAAAAGAAAAACGGATTAAAAAAATAATGAAGGGCAAAGGATAAAAAAAGAGGACAGCCGTCCAACACAACGAAGCTGTGTTCAACATCTCATGGCGAAAAATGCCTGTTTTATTTCATTTGTAATATTGACATGTAGAGAAAAATAATTGAATTATCAGTAAGTAAGGGAATAAGTAAAAAGAAGGTTTTGCACCTATTTATTTACAGATGCAAAACCTATTGTAGTAACGTATAATCATTAAATACCTTCCGCTACCATACGTTCAATCCATCGGCGAAAACTAGTTACTTTGGTAATTACTCTTTCTTTCTTTGACACCTCCCCTAGTTGCTTATTTAAGGCATTCCAAAGTTGTTGCTTTTTTTTCCTATCTTCTTCCTCAATAATAATACTCAATGCTGGAAAAACCAACTCACATTCTTTTTTATACAAATCTTCGTCTTTAAATTCAGTAATTAATGTTGGCATATACTGAATCAATCCTTTATCTCCTTTTATTTCATATTCTTCATACATCAACATTACCTTTAGCATTCTAACGGCAATATACAGGTAAGCAGTTTTTCCCTTTTTCTCTAGTGCAAACATTTTATCAATATATTCTTTTGCTTCTTTTATTTTGTCATTTTCTAGGAAAAACGTAGCCATTAAACAATAAAGCGTGCCAAGTTCTTGGTTAGAGAAACCAGTCATTTCTTTTAAACCTTTTTCGGTTGTTTTAACAGATTTTAAACCTTTCTCAAAATCTCTTTTATTAATATACGCATTTAACTCTATCACACTTACCCGAACAAATATTTTACGTCCAATATTGGGCATTTTCTCAAATCGAGGTTCGTAAACTAAAGAACGCAAATGATATACTTGGTTAAATACATCCTTATATTTTCCTAAAGCAATACCATCTAGCGCAAAGTTGTACCAACAGCCTATATATTTATGTGGATAAGCATATACCTTTTCATCATGTTCTTCAAATAAATTTAGTACGCCTCTGTTGTACTTATAGGCTTCCTGGCTATTGCCTTTTAAAAAATGAAACAAGGCATGAATTTGATAATAATAAACTTTTGCTTCAAAACACAAAGCATTTTCTATCGAATTTAAAAGCGGGTCTGTTAAAAAGTCATCCAGTTCTTTCCTAATTTCCTCTGTAATATTTCTACCATGTTTTTTAGAAATTCTATCTATTTGGCTATGCTTTCTATCAAATGCGACTAGGTTTTCTACAATGTGAATTGCCTTGTTTTTATTATCATACAAAGCTTCTATTTTCTTATCCTTATCCATTGGATCTAAATGATATTGCAGCTTTCGTTCTAACTTTAAAATGTTTAACATTTCAATGTTCATGTCTAATTTTAAAGCAGCATCTTTAACACTACTCAGCATCTTTAACGCTTTCTGGTAAAAACCTTTATCCGACAAAATATCTGCTTGATGTATTTTCTTCTTTATTTTTTCCTTCTTAGAAGAGGAGCTATGATACTGATGCAGCACGTCTAAAATTATTTTATATAAATAATCCTTTGTCCTAATAAAATTCCTAGTATTCACCCACTTCTCAGAGGCATATTTCTTTTTAATTGCTCCCTCATCGTAAACTGTTTGCTTATCCATCATTTTAAACAATTTTACATAGTCGGGACTTGCCTTTTTTTGAGTTGGTTTTGTAGCAATAGTGAAGTACCTCTTTTCTGAAATAGTCAACTTTTTGATGAGTTGAAATAAATGATTTCCCATAATTTCCACATTTTAAAATCGTGATTGTAATTGTAACCGAAATTTCAATAAAACACTAGCTAACCTCGCACAAAGATAGCAAAAAATAAGCATTAAGTAAAACCTTGACATCCAATCAATTACACTTAAACATACATCTCATTAAGAATCAGAAATTAATGGAAAATACTCAAAAAAAAAAATAAAAAACCATGCTTTTTTAGCCATCAGAAATGTATAAATACACCACTGCCAAGGGGTGCCTTCTTTAGATAATATCGAAATTTGCATTGTTCTTATTAACCATTTTAATCACCCCATAAACGGTACTCTATTATGAAAAATTCATTTAGTCGCCTTGTTGATGATGGCACTTATATATGGCTCATCGACCGCAATCACAATTTAGCAAAAGTAGAAATAGCAACAGGTACTCGCATACCTTTTGACATGTCTGTTATTCCTAATACGCCTCCTGGCAATGTAGAAGCCATTGCTCGCTTAGGTTCGGATGATGTGCTTATAGGCACCTACGATTCTGGCATCGGTCGTATTGATATAAACGATGAAACCAATAATGCTTTTTTTACTAAAAAAAACTCACAACTTAGCAGCGACAATGTAGTAGCACTAGCTGCCTTTCGCAGAAGAATTTGGGTAGCTTATGCTGGTTCTGATACCCTTGATTGCTTTACCTACAATAGTGCTAATGATACCATTAAAGCAGTTCAACACAAGGTACCTCCTTTTCCATGCGATTTGTTGTCGTTTCAGTATGATGAGCTTTATGCTGCGTCCAACTTACTAGTAATGCGCTTATCTAATTTATTATTTTTTACCGATATGAAAGGCTCCCCTTGGGCTTCTATCGAAATTCCAAATATGGGCGGGAGTAATCCATATCCAATATAGTTTTAAACAGGACCTATTGTACCTAGTTCACACACTAATTTTTATATCGCCCCACACTATAAATTAATTAAACAGGAACTGTCTGTAAAGGTGTTCCCACGAAACTTAACCATTAAAAGTTGACTACCTATCAAGCATTTGCCTGTTAACGCTAACAGGTAGTCACCCACCCCACACTTACAGTAACATTAGGCATACTCCTTCCCGAAAAACGCCAATTTTAGAAGAAGCAGTCAAATAATTTGCTACCGTTTGCTTATTTAAAACCGTGTCTGTAATTGTAACAACAATTACGATATTTACAACAAAAATCTAAGTAAGCAAATACAAATTCTTCTAAAATAGTTTCAAATTCTATTAATAATTAAATACCCATGCATTCTAAGTTGATAATATCTTAATTCTTTCAATAAAAAAAAGCTACTACTACTTTCCTTAAAAGCCATCAGAAATGTGTAAAGAGGGCTCCTACGCCTGGTGCTTTTTAAAATAATTTCTGAAATTTGTAGTGTTCTTATTAAGTATTTCAATCCCCCACATAAACGGTAATCTATTATGAAAAAAGCTCTTGTTAGTTTAAAAGAAGAAAAGCCCTAGCATTTACTTATACAGTAGTAGTAGTACACCTATTTCAGCAAGGTGTACTGCACACTACTTGTAACTCAACCCACAATATCATCTTGTTGATTTAGCTGTATGGCTATGCAGATGTTTCCAATTAGTTGTCTTATTTTTTTTCGACAACAAGCAAGCATAGCTTTCCCGAGGCCCAAACAACAAAGTAACTCACACACACTGAGGATGGGGGGATAGTCTCGTGTATGGCTCCCTCTGTTCTCTTATTTAAAAAAAACATTACTATTCATCATGCCCTTAACCTATCGGGTATTTTTTAGTTAGTGATGGATGCGAAATAAAATGAACCGTTATGTGCGATTGTTTTATTCGGGACAAGGCCGCAAAAACGCAGCATAGCAGCGCTACGCAAGGCTTTTGCAACGCAGTACTGGGCAAAAGAATAAACAATAATGGTTCATTTGATTTTGTTTCCATCACTTAAAGTTTCAATCACCTAATAACCCTAGCAATTGGTTAATAATATTTAATTACTAATCAACAAAAGTATGCCCACTTTTGTATTTGCTAGGGTTTTGCAAAAACTCCCAACATGAGTAAGAATTATTCAGCAAACCTAGAAGAAGAATTATCGGACCGGTCGTTTAAGTATGTAAAACAAAAACAAAACAGGTTCAAGTATTTCTTCAAAAACCTTGTTTACCAGAGGTACCAATTATCTGCAAAAAAAACAACAACTACTGAGCAACTAAAAATGCTTGCCCAACATATTTTTGCCAATCAACCTAGCCCCAAACAAGCGCATTCGGGAATTCCAGTTGGCTATACTTATTTGGGGCAGTTTATTAACCACGATATGAATGAAGGCATTGAATTGTTTGCCCCATTTAAAATAGTGGAAAAACCATTTGAACCTATTTCTCCTGATGAGCTAGAAGATAAAGCCCGCAATAAAAAATCGCCCTTTTTTGATTTGTTTAATGTATACGGGGAGGAAGCTAATAAGCACAAAAGAGAAAACCCTGCGCTTTATGAGGAGCGTGGAATACGATTTAAAATTGGTACCAACGCTGCTAATGCCGATCCTAAAAACGCTGTTCCTTCGCCACAGCTAGGTCTAAAACGTGATTTGCCTAGAAACGAAGTAAGCGATGAAACACTAGCACCCTACCATCCAATAATGGCGGATATACGCAACGAAAACAATTTAATTATTGCCCAATTGCATGTCGCTATTTTAAAGTTTCACAATGAGGCGGTTGATTATGCCGAAAAAACAATGCCTGGCAAATCAGACCTTCAAATTTTTAAATATGCACACCGGGAAACCCGCTTTCATTACCAATGGTTGGTGGTGCACGATTACCTAAAACGAATTATTGCCCCTGCTATTTACAAGGAATTATTAACCGAATTATACGATGGCAATAACCAAAATACCATTTTCAAACAGGCAAATGAAACCATTCCGTTTACCCCAGTTGAGTTTACAGCCGCCGTTTTTCGTTTTGGTCATTCCATGATTCGCCAAGAGTATGATTTTAATGAAAACTTTGGTAGAGAAAAGGAACAGCTTGCTTCTTTAAATAGCTTGTTCGATTTTACTTCGCAAGGAGCTAACAGAATTGAAAAACGCCAAAAAACAGACAAAACGCTTGCGCCACAATTACCCGCCGATTGGATAATTGACTGGAAACGTTTTTTTGATATTGATACCAAAAACCCTGACTTAGCCCATCGGTTTGCTCGTGCAATTAATACCAATATGGCCTTGCCCCTAAAAAAAATGCCTAATAAAGACCATGATTTATTGTCCGAAAAACTCACGAAAAAAGTAAAAGCATCGACCAACACCTTTAATGGTATTATGCGTAATTTGGCTACTTTAGATTTGTTGCGTGGACATTTATTTTCACTGCCCTCGGGACAAGAAACGGCACAGGCTTGGCAGCAAATGGAAATGGGTAAGATACGCCCCCTTACTAGTAAAGCGTTAAAAAGCAATAACTCGGATGCCTTAAATAAACTACTTAAAGAAAGTGGCTTTTTAGAACATACCCCACTATGGTATTATATTTTAAAGGAAGCAGAAGTGCAAGGAAATGGTAAACATTTGGGCGATTTAGGTAGCTATATGATGGGTAAAACAATGATTGGTTTGCTAAAAAAAGATGTAGCTTCTTATATTAATGATGAAGCTGAATGGACAATTGAGAAAGGGATTATTGCTAAAGTTACAGGCAAACCTTTTGAGGGCATAAGCGACTTTTTACGCTTTGCTAAAGTAATGGAATAATTTTTTTTTAAGAACTACTACTGTTAATTAATTGGACAAAATAATCGTCATTGTTTTTGTCCGACTACTTACCTCCGCTCTGCTCTTCCAAAAACGCATTACAAATACGATTAACCGATTGATTAACCGAACGGAAACTAAACCCTAATGTTTCTTTTATTTTTTGATTATCGTAGTAATAGCGTTTTTGGGCAAGGCGGATCGTTTCTTTGGTCATTAAAGGTTCGGCGCGAAACAACAGGGCTTTGAGTTTGTAAACTCGCCAAGCAATTTCTCCTAGCCATTTGTTTACTTTTATGCTAGGACCTGGCTTATTAAAACCCGCTGCTACTAGGTTAAAAAATTCTTGGTGCAGCAAATTTTCGGCACTAATAATAAATCGCTCGCCCGATACCTTGCTATTCATGAGTTGAATCATGGTAGCTACCAAATCGAGTACATCTACAAATGCGCTGCCGCCAGGAGGGTAAAATTTTAATCCGTCGTATACCATCCTAAATAAACGGCTCGAACCATCTTGCCAAGTCCCCTCTCCTAGTATTACCGACGGATTTACAACTGCCACATCTAATCCTTCTGCCATGCCTCGCCACACTTCTCGTTCGGCTAAATATTTGCTAATGCCGTATTGTGTGTTCATGCTGCTCTCTTCCCATTTATTGGTTTCGCTCACCTCAAAAGTGCGTAAATTTCTGCCAATGGCAGCGATAGAACTTACATGTACCATTTTTTTTACCCCATGCAACAAAGCCATATTTACCACATTGGCAGTACCATCTACATTTACTTTTTTCATCCAATCAATGCCATCTGCCCCTGATGCAAACGAAATAACGGCGGCACAATGGTAGACTTGACTAACGCCTTGCATTGCTATTTCTAGTCCTTTTACATCTAGTATATCGGTTTCTATCCATTCAATTTTATCGGCAATATCGCTCACCAAATCCATACTGCTCGTAGCACGTTTGCAAGCACGTATTCGCACGGTCGATTGCTCTACTAATGCCCGCAATAAATGCGAACCTACTAAGCCTGTTCCTCCTGTTACAAATATCATATTTAATGGTTTTTATTGCTAGTGACTAAAACAACGCTTGTGTTAGGAATCCCACGAAGTTACACGGTTTTTTTTTGGGGGGGCTTCTCCTTTTGCTAGGATGTTGGATATGGTAAATTGGAGGGTATCTAGTTTTTGTTTTTTAGGGAGTGCCACAGAATTAGCCAACATTTGGGGAGTTGTGCTATTTCTTTTTTTTAGGGGGATTTTAACACTGTTTTTGCAATTCGTTAAGACATACTATTTTTCTAAAAAATAGTATGTCTGATGTCTACACCCAACCAAAGCAGCATTGCAGAACAACTATAAACAATTAAAAATCAGCACTTTAACATCACACTCCTAGTAAAAAACTTTAAGCAATAAACTTATGCCCAATAAATCCCTCCACCAATTACATCCTCATCTGCACCTGTTACGGAACTCATAAAGTTGGTTTCTTTTCGCATACGCAATGCCCCTATAAAGGCCATAATAATGGCTTCTTTGAACTCAATAGTTTGTTCATCGGGAATTTTTACTTTAACAGGTGATAAAGCAGAAATACATTTTATGAGGAAGGAATTATGTGCGCCTCCTCCTGTTACTAACATACTTTTGCCTGCACTTTTTAGGATTTTTTCGTTCTTGTAAAGCTGGTCAATTTCCCGAGCAACTTGTACGGCAATATGTTCTACAAAAGTACGTAATTTATCTTCGACAGAGCTATTGTGGCGGTTTACAATATTTCGCAACACCCAATACACCCATCCGTTATTTAAGGATTTTGGATAGGGCTTTTTGTAGTAGCCCATATTGTTTAGTTCTCCTAGCATTTTATGGTCAACAGAACCGCTTGCTGCTAGGCGGCCTTCGGAGTCGTAATCGGCATCGAGTTCTTGCGCTAGGGAGTTTAAGATTTGATTGGCGGCGGTAATATCGTATCCTATCATATTGCCATCGGCCAGCTTACACGATATGTTGGCAATGCCTCCTAGGTTTAAACAAAAAAGATGGTCGGAAAACAAATGTTTATCGCCCATTGGCACTAGCGGTGCGCCTTCGCCTCCTGCTGCCAAATCGTTGTTTCTAAAATTGGTAATGGCAGGAATACCCGATACAACTGCAATAGCTGCCCCATCGCCAATTTGCGAAGTAATGCGATTGCGAGGGTCGTGAAAAATGGTATGTCCGTGCGAAGCAATAAAATCTACTTCGCCTTCAATATTGTTTTGAGCTACAAAATCTCTTACCAACTTACCCAAGTAATGCCCGTAAAAAGTGTGGGTTTTAACAAAGGTAATGGCATTTTGCCCACCTAGTTTTCCTAGTCGTAATTTCCATTTATTGTCATAGCTTACATTATCGGCTGCCAATATTTTGTACGACCATTTTTTCTTTTTCGTATCATAATCAAACTGGCAATAGGCAATATCTACCCCATCGAGGGAACTGCCCGACATCAATCCGATGGCTTTGTATGTGTTGTTACTCATATAAGGTTACTGTTTTTTAGTGGCCAGTTTTCCTGCTGGTGTTTTTTATTTATTAGGAGTCAGTTTTTTAGGCTGACAGATGTATGCATGATTCGTTTTGCCTTAATCAACAGCAGGTAAAAAATTCAAAAATCACATTTCAAAAATCAAGAATCAAAAATCACTTCTACCACCCTCCTACTTCCTGTTTGGCGGTTTCAAACTCGGCGGCAATTTCTGCTACAATTTGGGCGGCAGGTTTTATGTGGTCGATGAGGGCGGCAATTTGTCCTAGTTCTAGTTCACCTTCTACTAAGTCGCCTTCAAACATGCCTTTTTTGGCTCGTCCTCGTCCTAGTAAGGTGGCGAGTTCGGTTGGTGATGCGCCACTAGCTTCGGCTTGGGCTACTTGTTGGTAAAACTCGTTTTTTACTAGGCGCACGGCTACTAGTTTTTTTAAAGACAGCATCGTATCTCCTTCTTTAAGTGCAACTAGTCGCTCCTTAAAGGCAGTATGTCCTGATGATTCTAGGCTGGCAACAAAACGAGTGCCTATTTGTACGGCATCGGCTCCTAGTACCATTGTAGCTAACATCGCTCTACCTGTTGCAATTCCTCCTGCGGCAATAATCGGAATTTTTACGGCTTTTCTCACCAAAGGAATTAAGCAAAGCGTAGTCGTTTCTTCTCGTCCATTGTGTCCGCCAGCTTCAAAACCTTCGGCTACTACGGCATCGCAACCTGCGGCTTCGGCTTTAGCAGCAAACTTGGCACTCGATACTACATGTACCACTTTAATGCCTTGATCTTTAAGCTTTTGTGTCCATATTTTGGGATTACCTGCCGAGGTAAATACAATAGGTACTTGGTGTTTAATAATGGTTTCGATGTGCTTATCAATATCAGGATATAATAAAGGGAGATTTACAGCAAAGGGGCGATTGTTGGTAATAGCCGCTTTGCATTTTATAACGTGCTCCTCTAAAATAGCTGGATACATAGAACCCGAACCAATAATTCCTAATCCGCCTGCATTGCTAACTGCCGACGCTAATTCCCAGCCCGAACACCATATCATGCCCGCCTGAATAATAGGATATTGGATACCAAACAGTTGACAAATGCTGTTTTGAACCATAGTTGTTTTCCCCTAAAAATATTGTAAAAATGGGCTGGCTAACCAACCAAATGTATTAAAAAATGCCTCTTTACCTTTCGCACAGCAGACTATTACCCACACGTACCAAACACACTATCAATTCCCTTCTTTCTGCTTCTTCTGAGATCTGCCACGAATTTACAACTTTATTGGATAGTTAGGGTACAATTGCCACTAATTTTTAATAAACTCGACTGTTATAGTAATATACAGACCTCCATTTTACATTTAACTACTGTATACAGCCGTTTTTGCTAGTTGTTAAGCACATAAAACCAAAGTTGCGTATGCATTTCCCCATACCTCGGCTTCGCTCGGCACAACGCATTTAATACTTAATGCTAAATTGTTAGATGGCTAAACTGTTTTTACCTGCTAACGTCAAGGCATCACAAAAATTAAATAAACATATGTTACAAAAACACCTTCTACTGGGAGCTACAATATCAACATGGGATAAATAGTGGCTAGTGGCTCAAAACTTAAGTTTCTGATGATTAAGTCGCCGTATTTTTTTTCTGCTACAAGGCATTGCGAGGGAGCATAGCCGTAGCTACGTGACCGAGCAATAACGCAGTAGCAGGAAAAAAAGACAAGGCTTGGGTTATCAAGAGCTTAGGTTTGGAGTCACTAGCTGCTAAAAAAGACAATCCATTTAAATAAACTTGCGAACAATATTATTTTAAATTGCAATTAATCCGTACCTTGCGCTCCCTTTTCTGGCGAAGCAATAATTAGCTCTTGCCACTTAAAATTGATATGCTATGAATACCGTTACAGAACAACATCTTACCGATGCCGTTGATTATGTAAACTCCTTAGAAGGGGAGCAAATAGATGAGTTAATTGAATTATTTAAGGAACACCAACCTTTTTTAATGGTGTTTTTACTAGCCGTTGCTGATGCCGAAATGAACCAAGATGAAAGAGAGGATTTTTTCTTTATTGGTGCAGTTATGTGGTATGCTTGTTATTTAGCCAACCCCCAAATGCCGCAAGTAACCGAAAAAGTATTGGAAAAAATAGAAGACCAAAACAACCAAATGATTGCCTACCTAGAGGAAGAAGATGATTTGAGTTTTACCAATAGCGTGGAGTTGGTGATGACGAGTCATCCTCAAAAAGAATTGCTAGGTTTTGCCGCCTCCGAAATTATGGAAAATGAAGATTTGAGAGCTGAAGTAACGGGGATGATGTTTGTGCATTTAAAAACAATGGTGGAATGTTTAGAAGAGGTTTAATTGGGGATTTTTGAATTTTGATTCTTGATATTTGAGCTGGGATTTTTTATATGCTGACGGGGAGGGATTCATTTAAAATTTAGGATCGAAGATTTAGAATTTAAAATTTTTGATATGCTGCCGCTAGGGAAGTTTGAAATTTAAAATTTGATTATTATTTGAAAATTGTGATTTGGTAATTGGTCATTAAGAAGTTTGATTCTTGATTTTTGAGCTGGGATTTTTGATTTTTTTTCCTGCTAATTCTCGATTTAGTAACGTTTAAAAAATAAATCCGACAATTTGTACGTAGAGGTTTTGTGCTTAGACAAGGCGCAAAACGCAGCCATAGCCTAAGCTACGGCGAGTATTTGCAACGAAGGATAAGTGCAAAAGATCAAGTAGAAATGACGGATTTATTTTTTATGCGTTACTTAACGAACTGGGTATTGATAAAGATAAGAAAATGTGGTAAATTGGTTATAAGTAGTTGGGCATAAATAATCGTCATTATTAACCGAGCTATTTTTTTGTTAGACAAGGCGCAAAACGCAGGCATAGCCGTAGCTATGACGAGTATTTGCAACGCAGTATAACGGAAAAAGAGCTGCTTAAGAATGTGTCGATTATTTTTGTCCGACTACTTATTACTCCGAAAGTAGACAAATCTCCTTAAAGAAAAATAAAAATGAAAACTTTTAAATACTGGTCTAGGCAAGATATGGCCAATGAGTTTGGTTTAACAACTGCTCAAGATTGCCCTGCATTAAAAAAGTGGCAGCAGTTACCAATGGAAATTAGTGCATCGGAAAAAGAAGTGCTATTGAATTTACAAGCAAAATTAAAATTATATGTAGATATTTGGAATGAACAAGAACTCCTTATCAAGTTCCTTTCGTTTATTATTGAATTGGTTGATTTTGATACCCAACAATTTAAATCTTTTGCCAACAGAAAATTAAAAGGAGCTATTAATGGAATGGAAGTATCAGGAGAAGTGGATTTGATGATTGCTGCTGGCGAGTACGAACCCCAAGAACCTTATTTTTGCTTACACGAATATAAAAAAGAAAAAGGAGCAGACAACGATCCCCTAGGACAATTGTTAATAGCGATGCTAACCGCACAATCGGTCAACAACAATGGGACACCAGTTTATGGTGCTTACGTTACTGGACGTAATTGGTTTTTCTTAACCCTTGTAGGCAACAAATATTGCATTACCAACGAATACGTAGCAACGAGAGATGACATTTTCGACATCCTTAAAATGATGAAA
>JAHDBT010000715.1 GCA_020630215.1 Bacteroidota bacterium | reverse complement strand
CTCCAGACTGGAGCGTAGTGGTAGGGAAGCCTGTGGCTTCCATAATTGAAATTTGTTCCCCAAATATCTTAGAACTAGAAAGATTGTGATTTGGTAATTGGATTTTTTGTGCCGTAGGTGCGACCCATTTATAAAATAAATAAAAATTAACAACGGCTTTAAATAGCCATTTAATTAAAATGTATAAACCCCATGAAAAAATTACTCCAAGATTTTGTAAACCTGGTTTACCCAGAAACCTGTGCCGCCTGTGGGCGTAGACTACAGGAACAAGAAATGGTATTATGCTTACATTGCGAATTTGATTTGCCCTATAGCAATTATCATTTAGACGAAGAGAATCCTGTTGCCAAACAATTCTGGGGGCGGGTTCCGCTAGAAAGTGCAGCGGCTTTGTATTTATTTTCTAAAGGCTCGCGCGTGCAGCGATTAATACACCAATTAAAATACAAAGGCTGGCAAGAGGTAGGCCTTAAACTCGGAAATATTTACGGGCCTTCTTTATTAAAAGCAGAAAAATTTGCTGGTATTAATTACATTGTTCCCATTCCATTACATCCTTCTAAACAGAAAAAACGAGGCTTTAACCAAAGCAGCCTATTTGCACAAGGACTTGCCGAAAGTATGAATGTACCCTGGAGCGAAATGGCCGTTATTAGAAACACCCACAATTCAACACAAACCAAAAAAGGGCGCTTCGACCGCTGGCGAAATGTAGAACGCATTTTTACCATCGCTAATCCCGATGCACTAAGAAACCGACATGTTTTACTAGTAGACGATGTAATTACAACTGGCTCAACCATAGAAGCTTGCGCCCAAGAAATTTTGCGTTTGGATAAAACAAAAGTCAGCGTAGCTAGTATTGCTTTTGCAGCAACCTAATGGCTCAAAACCTACGTTTCTGACCTACTAATTTATACTCCCCTAAAAAACGTAACTATTAAACATAATATTAATTCAAAAATACAATACGTTTCTTATGCAAATATTGATTTTGCAAAATGGGATACCTGTATTAATGATGCGGTAAATGGATTACCCTATGCCTATTCCTGGTATTTAAATATAACTGCCAAAAAATGGGATGCGCTAGTACTAGGAGATTATGAAGCGGTAATGCCATTGCCTTATCGAAAAAAAATGCATTTATATTATATTTACCAACCATTATGGATACAACAGTTAGGGCTATTTGCTACAAACCAAAAACAGTTGCAATTACTAGCGTTGTTTATTGAAAAAATACCCGCTAAATTTAGTTTAGTAGATATATATTTAAATGAAGTAAACAATACCGCAAAACAAAAAAAAGGCATACAAATACACCAACGCAATAATTATATTTTACCCCTAAAAAATACCTACAAGCAATTACACCAACAATTTAATAGCAATACCAAACGCAATATAAAAAAAGCAATTAAGGCGAATTTACAAATAAAAGAAAAAATTAATTGTTCTGAAGTACTGCAATTGTATTTAACCGAAGTAGGTTCTAAAATAGACCATTTAGAACAGCAAGATTATGTTTGCTTATTAAAGGTAATGAATACTGCTATTAAAAAAAACAAAGGTTTTACCATAGGCGTATATGCCCCCGCAGCAAATAATAGCGAAAAAAACACACTCTGTGCTGCGGCATTTTTTCTTAAAAGTAATGGGCGATTAATTAATTTGGTAATTGCCAATAATCCAAATAGCAAAAAAAATGGTGCTAATTTTTTCCTCCTACAACACCTACTACAAAAACACGAACAAAGTGTTTACACCCTCGATTTTGAAGGTTCGATGATAGCAGGCATTGCTCGTTTTTACAGCGGCTTTGGAGCAAAGCTAGTTCATTACCCACACCTTAAAATAAATACCTTGCCCTGGTATATTAAGTGGTATAAAAAATAGTGGGTGGCTAAATTTGGTAATTAAAACATTGTAGCGTAACTTGTTATCTTAATTACAGCAACAACAACAACATACATACAATGGTATACGATTTAAGCAATAACAATCCCTTAATTGGCCAGTTATTGGCCGAGATTAGAGATGTAGAAATACAGCAAGACCGCATGAGGTTTAGGCGAAATATTGAGCGAGTAGGCGAAATTATGGCCTACGAAATTAGCAAAGAACTGCCTAGTAAAACAAAGCAAGTACCCACCTCTTTAGGCATTGCCGATTGTTTGGTACTAGCCGAACAACCCGTACTAGCTACCATTTTACGAGCAGGATTGGCTTTGCATAATGGCTTTCTTAATTATTATGATAAAGCAGATAATGCCTTTATTTCTGCCTACCGCAAACATCATAAAAGTGGAGAGTTTACCATCAAACTAGAATACCTCTCCTCGCCTAGCCTGAAAGACCGAATTGTTATTTTAACCGATCCAATGTTGGCAACAGGCGCATCTATGGTATTAACCCTAGAACAGTTGTACGAACAAGGCAAACCTAAAGAAATGCACGTAGCCTCGGTTATTGCTTGTACGGTAGGTATAGAAGCCATTAAAAAAAGTTTTCCAGATGTGAAAATTTGGACAGCCGCTGTTGATGAGGAACTAACCGCAAAAGGATATATTGTGCCTGGATTAGGTGATGCTGGTGATTTAGCTTATGGCTCTAAAATGCAAGACTAATAGTTGAAAGAATGCCTTTAAAACATCTTTACGCAGGATGTTTTAAGGGACGCAAACTAAATAAGGGTCCGTTTTGACTTTATCTTTTTGCACTATACTGCGTTGACAAAACCCTTATTACGCTTAGGCGTAACGCGGGTTTTGCCGCCTTGTCTAGCACAAAAATATTTCCTCAAAATCGGACACTTATTTA
>JAHDBT010000714.1 GCA_020630215.1 Bacteroidota bacterium | reverse complement strand
CTTAATAGAATGAAAGGAACTAGCACATAAACTAAATAGCTAAAAATTGTCTGAATTTGGATAGGCTGGATGTATGGATTTTTTTGGATGTTTTTACTAACGAAAATAGTCGTCATCATATTAAAATGACCACTAACAGTAAGCGAAGCGAACAGTCTGACCAATAAAAAACCACCAGCATATAAACTGACTGCTGACAGAGAGCGAAGCGAACGGTCTGACCACTGACCACTTAAAAAAGAATATGGAAACCAGTGAATTACTAAAAAAGGTTAGGAAGATAGAGATAAAAAGCAAGGGCTTGTCCAACCATATATTTTCGGGCGAGTACCACAGTGCTTTTAAGGGGCGGGGTATGTCGTTTAGTGAGGTGCGGGAGTACAGTTATGGCGATGATATTAAGGCCATTGATTGGAATGTAACGGCTCGTTTTAATACGCCCTATGTAAAAATATTTGAGGAAGAAAGAGAACTCACGGTGATGCTGTTGGTAGATGTGAGTCGCTCGGCATTTTTTGGCACAGCACAGCAAATGAAAAACGAGATGATTACCGAAATATGTGCCGTACTGGCCTACTCGGTAATTAACAACAATGATAAAGTAGGTGTCATATTTTTTAGCGATAAGATTGATAAATTTATTCCACCCAAAAAAGGGAAAACGCATGTACTGCGTATTATTAGAGAGTTGCTCGATTTTAGCTACGGCGAAAAAAGTACTGCCTACAAATCAGATTCGCAAGCTGATAATAACAGTGCGGAAACCTTATCGTGGTGGCAAAAAGTAAAAGGCAGTTTTAACAGCCGACAACAAAACAACATTAAAGAAACCAAAACCGATTTAGAACAAGCGTTAAAATACTTAACCAATGTAATTAAACGTAAAAGTATAGCGTTTGTATTATCCGATTTTATAGATAGTGGCTACGAACAAGCTTTGGCTTTAGCTAGTAAACGACACGACCTAGTAGGTATGCATATTTACGACCCTCGCGAAACCGAATTGCCCAATATAGGAATGGCAAGAGTTGTAGATGCCGAATCAGGACAAGCCATATGGCTCGATACTTCTAGTGCTGCTATTAGGAAAAAGTATGCCCATCACTTTCAGCACAATTACGAGCATTGCAAAAGTGTTTTTGCTAAAAGTGGCGCAGAGTTACTAAGTATCCCAACCAACGAACAATACGTAAAGTATCTTATGAACTTTTTCAAAAAACGAGGAGGCTAAAATGAAAAAACTAACCATCTACCTATTGCTTATTTTACTAGGCACTACCTATGGCTTTGCCCAGCAAGGTGGCAGTTCAGTAGAAGAGATTATACGCATAAGCCAGGAAAAAGACCGACAAGAAAAAGAGGCAAAAAAGCAAAAATTGGCACTAGAAAAAAAGCTGCGAGAAGAAAAAGCGCGTGCTAAAACTGCGGCAACAATAAAACGCCCACCGCCACCTCCTGTAATGTCTACACCGCCACCTTCCCCGCATATACTAAACGCTAGTAATAAAAAAGTAGCAGAAGGCACAATAATAAACAAATATGACTTATATGCCTTCATAAAGCATGATCTATACGAAAAAAAGCTTTCTACAAAATGGCTCATTAGCGAAAGAGATAATAATTTTATTATTAGTCGTAATAATTCTACATTATATGATAAAAACAACAAGTCTGCTAACAAAAATTACGAGATTATTGTGCATTTTGAATACTACCCAACTAATAAGTTTTTAGCCGATAGGGATGGCGGTGACGAACTAAAAAACAAACTCAATAGTATTGCTCGTGACAATCACATTGATGAGATTAAAAACGAGGAATCTACCAAGTTGTATTTTGCCAAAAACCGAGATGAACGCAACCGATTGGTCAATTATTTTTTATCGAAAGCTTACTTAGAAAAAAACTTACAGGATGCTAATGTACCTGATTTTTACGTGGAAAATAACAAAGTAACCATCAGTATCCCCCAAGATTATGCTCGTATAACTCCTGAAAAAATTCCTCACGAATCAGAAATTATACAATATGCGATTAAAGATAGATTAGTTAATAGTTTGCCTAATCGGTAAATTTGACTAGCTATAAATAACAAACCAAATATCCTAACCCCTTTAAAACCTTCCAGTTATGAAAAACCTATATCCATTAGCAGTCAATATTTGCTTAATCGCTTTATTGTTTTTAGGAATCAATATGCAAACAAATGCACAAACGCTCAATCAAACAGTAAGTCCTAAAACAACACCTGAATCTACACCTATACTAACACCTAAAAATGTGGATGAGGTACCTAGTGCTATAAAAACAAAAGAGCAAGAAAAAATAAGTAAAACAGAAGAGGAACGCCTCCTTATTAAATATAAGGATACCAATAAAATAACAATTGACGATACCAGTTCTGAGAAGCCTACTACGCCCGAACTGCCTAAAGACCACGATTTAAAAGGCATTGAGTATCACCAAATTTACCTCGACCAACCCGTTAAATCCTTAGATAATGTTGAGTACAAAGACGGCAGCGGTAACCTAAATGGCAAAATATCGAAAGATGGCAAACGGGTGTTGATTAAAAACTACGAAAAACGAGGACAAGTAAAATTTAACGTAACCTACAAGGATGGTACTAAAGGAGAATTTTTTAAAAGTTCTTGTTTTATCGATCCTGTTGCTCCTTTATAGGTAAGTGATGGAAACAATAACCTAATAATAAAAAAACGGATGCCCTCCATAATGGAAGTCATCCGTTTTTTTATGTTTTGTATTGGTAGGAAAAAGTGTTAAGTAACGCATAAAAAATAAATCCGTCATTTCTACTTGATCTTTTGCACTT
>JAHDBT010000713.1 GCA_020630215.1 Bacteroidota bacterium | reverse complement strand
GTGGCAGGGTAATTTATCAAACCAAATTACAAGGCAATAGCAGTCAAATTTTAAACACAACAGCATATCCAGAAGGCATTTATTTCCACGAATTGTTGTTGGAGAATAAAGTAGTGGAAAATGGAAAACTAATCATTGTTCGATAGCCTGTAGAACGGACTTTAGTCCGTTTATTTTAACATAAAACCCAAAATGTAAAAAACGGGTTGAAACCCGTTCTACAGAAAGAATCCATACATCTAGTCCATCCAAATTCAGACAATAAGCGGTAAAAAGTGGAAAACTAGCAGTAGTACGATAAATATTAAAATCACATCTCCAAATTACCATTCCTCATATGCCCGTTATCCTCCTCCTACCCTACTACCAAATCCTCTTTCTTGTACTATCAAGCAAACATTCCCCAAAATCCATCAAAAAAAAACAATAGAAATACAATAGTTTGTGGGTTTTATTACCAATAATGACTAAATTTGCGTCACTTTTCAAAAAAAAGTTTAAAATTTAAATAATACTTATAGTATGAAATTATTAGTTTGTGTTAGTAAAACCCCTGATACAACTGCAAAAATTGCATTTACAGACGGTAATACTAAGTTCGATTCTAATGGCGTAACGTTTATTATGAATCCTACCGACGAATGGTACGCTTTGGTGCGTGCTATTGAGTTAAAAGAGGCTGCTGGCGGTAGTGTAACAGTTGTTAATGTTGGTTTAGCAGAAAACGACCAAATTATTAGAAAAGCATTAGCTATTGGTGCCGATAATGCCGTGCGTATTGATACCGAAGCTAAAGAAGCTTATCAAGTAGCTGCCGAAATTGCAGCTTATGCAAAAGCAGAAAATTTTGATATTGTTTTTACGGGTAAAGAAACCATCGACTTTAATGGCTTTTGTGTAGGCGGTATGCTTGCCGAATTGCTAGATATGCCTTATATTTCTTTGGCTACCCATTTAGATATGGCTGACAGTACGGCCACTATTAGTCGGGAAATTGAAGGCGGAGAAGAAAAACTAACGGTAGATACTCCATTTGTTTTAAGTGCGCAAAAAGGAATCGCAGAACAACGAATTCCGAATATGCGTGGCATTATGATGGCTCGTAAAAAACCATTAACCGTTGCTCCTGCCGCTGGTATCGAACCCCTAACTAGTGTTGCAAGCTTCGACTTACCTCCTGCTCGTACCGATGTAAAACTAGTAGACGCAGATAATGTAAACGAACTAGTTCGACTTTTACACGAAGAAGCGAAAGTCATTTAATTTTGTAGAAGGTACTTTTGTAGAAGGTAGCAGGTACTTTAAGTTTCGCTTTCTGTAGCACCTACTTTCTAGGCTGTGTTTTTTAACATACGCCTTCTACTAAAGTACTGGCTATTTTTTACCAAAAAACAATAACTTAAAATTAACATATAAATATGTCTGTATTAGTATATATTGACCATAGTGGTGGCAATGTAAAAAAATCTAGTCACGAAGCATTAACTTATGCTGGTAAATTAGCTGCGGCTATGGGTGGCAAAGAAGTAGTTGCATTGGTACTAGGGTCGGCAGATGGATTGGATGCTTTGGGCAATTATCATGCTGCCAAAGTATTACATGCTGCTGATGCATCTTTTGACAGTTTTGATGCGGCTATGCATACCAAAGCTATCGAAGCGGCGGTAAATGCTTGCGGTGCGGAAGTAGTCATTTTATCGCACAATAGCACAGGTAAAGCGGTTGCTCCTCGTGTATCGGCAAGGTTAAAAGCTGGTTTAGTATCGGGCGCTATTGAATTACCGAACTTAGATGGCGGTTTTACTGTTCGCAAATCGGTTTTTTCTGGCAAGGGATTTGCTAATTATTCTATTGATAGTGCCATCAAGGTAATATCTTTAAACCCAAATTCGTTTCCTGTAAGTCAAAGTGGCGGCAGCGCAAGCGTAGAAGCATTTAGCCCTAGCGTTGGGGAAGCAAGAATTAAAGTACTAGAAACACAAAAATTAAGCGACAGCATTCCTTTACCAGAAGCAGAATTAGTGGTTTCGGCAGGACGTGGCTTAAAAGGACCAGAAAACTGGGATATGGTACTTGAAATGGCAGATATCCTAGGAGCTGCAACGGCCTGTTCTAGACCTGTTGCCGATATTGGATGGCGACCTCATCACGAACACGTAGGTCAAACGGGTATTACCGTGAGCCCTAACTTGTATATTGCCATTGGCATTTCGGGAGCTATTCAACATTTAGCTGGCGTGAACAGTAGCAAGGTAATTGTTGTTATAAACAAAGACCCCGAAGCTCCATTTTTTAAAGCTGCCGATTATGGCATTGTAGGCGATGCTTTTGAAGTAGTGCCTAAGTTAAACAAAGCTTTAAAATTGCATAAAGCACAAAGTAATTAAGTGAAAGCGACAAAATAAATCAAGCCATTATGCTTATTCTTTTCCCCAATCCTGCGTTACAAATGCTCGCAATAGCTCGCTGTTGCTCCGCTTTGTGCCTTGTCTTGGAAAAAACAATCGCACATACTGGCTTGATTTATTTATCCCTTTTCACTAAGTGGTTTGTCAAGTTAATAGTGTCGAGTTGTTTTTGAGTGAGTTTTGTTTCCTAGTAAGGCGCAAAACGCAGGCGTAGCCTAAGCTACGACGAGTATTTGCAACGCCGCTAGGGAGCAAAAGTCGCCAAAACAACCGACATGATTAACTTGACAGACCACTAAGTAATCTTTTCCTAAAAAAGCCATATTCTATCTTTTTAATGGGATATGGTTTTTTTTTGAAATTCATGCTTGTTAAGTGAATGAGAAAAAATAAACTCCACCACTTTGATTATTCTTTTTTCCAATGC
>JAHDBT010000712.1 GCA_020630215.1 Bacteroidota bacterium | reverse complement strand
ACAGTCACTCAAAACCTCATTTTGCCGCACAATTAGTTTTCGGTCAGGCACTAATTAATGCTATCAATAAGACTTAATGATTTATGTATTGTTATTTTTAAATTTTGTAGCAGCGCAAAATCTTGCGCCGCTACAAAATTTAAAAGATAAGTAACTGATTAACAAGATATTAAAGCGTTAATGTAATCTTAAACTCACGCTAAATTAGGTGTTGGCTTTCTAATGAAATTAGAAAGAACAAACGCTCCGAACTTCATTTTTTCAGACAAATAGTTTTCGGTCAGGCACTAGATAAACATGTCCAATAATGTTCCTTAACCTTTCCCCTCAAACAAAACCCCTCCCAATCCCGCTGCATTAAACAAACTCGTTCCTAATGCAATATGACTTAAAAAATCGTATACTTTCACGCCCCCTACATAAGTTTGTATAACCCTACCATATAATTGCTGATTTAAGTAAGGCGTAATTTTATGGCGGTGCTGAATTAAATCCTCCGTAAGCGTAAACGGTGTTTCGGGATGCCAGATGCATAAGTCGGCATCGTAGCCAGGGGCAATTTTACCTTTGGTATTTTCGTAGCCCATAAAAGCGGCGGCATTGCTGCTGAGTAAGCGAGTTAAATCTAGCAAATCGAAATTAAGGTTTAGTTGTTGGGCTTTGGTCCAGATAAGGGGGAGGGTAAATTGCAAGCCTGCAATGCCGCCCCACGCTTTTTGTAAATTACCACTTTCCAATTCCTTCACCTCCTTTGGCGCAGGCGAATGATCGCTGGCAATAAAAGCCAATTGCCCATTTTTTAATCCTTGCCACAATTGTTGCTGATGATGTTTTTCACGTATAGGCGGTGCACACTTGTAACTCGTATCGGCATCGGGAATTTCCTTGGCACAATAATAAAGGTACTGCGGACAAGTTTCGCCACTCAATAAATTTACTAGGGCAGGATTATTGTTTTTCGCCTCGCTAATCAAAGCCATCCCATCGCCCGAACTAACGTGTACAATATGTGTGCGGCATTGGTGTTTTTCGCACAAAGCAATCATCATTTTAATGGCATTGGTTTCCCACTCAACAGGGCGAGAGGCGAGGTAGGCTTGGTAGCTAGTAGGATTTTTGCTTAGTAAATGCGCTTGTTCGTGTGGCGCATCTAATTCGGCATGGACTAAAAGCGGGAGGCCGTGTTTGGCTAAAATGGGCATGGCAATGTCCAACTCTTTTTGCCCTACATTGGGAAATTCGTCGATGCCAGAATGGGTTAAAAATACTTTAAATCCTAGCACGCCAGCTTGTATTAAGTCTTCAATATCGGCTAAATTATTGGGAACAATGCCGCCCCAAAATCCGCAGTTTACATGCAACTTCCCTTTGCTTGCTGCTAGTTTTTTTTCAAAATTAGGTTTGGTCGTGCTAACAGGGGAGGAGTTCAGCGGCATATCTACCAAGCTGGTAATACCGCCTGCTGCTGCTGCTTTGGTAGCCGTTTCAAAGCCTTCCCAATGCGTGCGCCCAGGTTCGTTAATGTGTACGTGTGGGTCGATGAGACCAGGCATAATTACACAATCATCGAGTTCTAATAAAGGGTAATCTTCTCGGTCGTGCTTGCCAGTTAATATGGCTACTATTTTTCCATTGGCTATTAAAATAGTGGCGGCTTGTATGCCTGTGGGGGTAATTACTCTTTTGCTGTGTAGGCTGTGTTGCATAGATTTTTTTAGTTTAATTTTAATTATTTCCTAGTGGCTCAAAAACTTAGTGAAATGAAAAAAATAAAGTCCACCAAGAAATTTAATTATATTTTTCAAGGCAAGGCGTAAAACGCAGTCATAGCGGGCTATGACGAGTATTTACAACGCCGCATTGGGAAATAGAATAAATTAAATTGGTGGAGGTTATTTTTTCTCATTCACTTAGGTTGGGAGTTACTAGGAGCATTTTACTTTTTTCACCTAACTACTTAAACCTCAATCGCATGGTTAAACCACTTTCAAAGGCGGTGATGGCTTTCGAATTTCGTCTATCCCTACGGGATTAAATGCCTAATTTAATTTGGCCTACAAATATCTTAGAACTAACAAATTTTAAATCACAAGCATCTTGTTTATATTGATTTTAATTTCTTAATTAATAATTCTATTTCTTGTTTTGCCTGTAAATAAAACTTGTTTTTATTTTCTAATTCAGTTTTACAAGCATGAATTAAATTTAGGTATTCATTGGATTTAAATTGTGTTTTATCAACAAAACTGTTGTTGTAATTATTGTGAAATTTGCCCCAAAACACATTGTATTTATCGTGAATTATCGTATTGTAATTTTTTTCGTAAAACTCAATATTTGAGTATCGTTTGTATAATTGTTTAAAGAGCCTTCTTTCTTGAATGTTTAAAAATTTATCTACTTTGTAAACGTCTCTTAGCGCTGCTAAGTTATTAAACTCGGGAGCAAAATCGGTTAGGTTAGGAAGTTTTTTTGTGTATTTTATAATCGTATCAAGGTGTTGATTTTCTCTAAGTGCTATATCTATATGATTAATCATTTTTTGGTTATAGTCGTTGTAAAAAACGAGCGATTTTGCCTCGCTTTCTAGTACTACTACCTGTTCTTTTACAAACTGCGTTTTATTATTGTTCTCTTTATAACCATCATAGCATCTGTCAACCGAAAAGGCAATTAATACGCCAATAATTATCAATAATACTTGTGTAATATTTTCTGTAATATTTAGTTTACTCATTACTTTACCAATTGTTTTTTTTAATAACCCCTCATAAGGAAAGGTTTTATATTAAACGACATTAGTTTGTATAACGGGTTTCAACCCGTTCCACGGCAGCTA
>JAHDBT010000093.1 GCA_020630215.1 Bacteroidota bacterium | reverse complement strand
AGTGCAAAAGATCAAGTAGAAATGACGGATTTATTTTTTATGCGTTACTTACTATTTTTTTAAAAAATAGTAAGTCTTCTGTATCCTAAAAAGAAAGGCTTTTACTAGTACCGAATCAAATCCAACCCAATCACACTGGCATTTGGCATATAGGTATTAAAATCGGCAATCGTTACCGAGCCATCCATGTTAAAATCGCCTTCCATGTATTGGTTTGTCGTACCTAATTCGGTGGTATAACCATTAAAATCCATAAAGGTAACTACACCATCGCTATCATAATCGCCAGCAAATAAACCAAAATTGCCATCGCCAAAATTGACTACTTGGCTACTAGCGTTTAGTACATTAACCGATTTGGTAAAATCGTAGGCACTCGTATTAGGTAGTACTACGGTATTAGCTCCAATTATCGCTACATGGTTTCTGTGACGCACCACAATAAAGTAATCCTCACCGCTAGTAAGGTTGTTAAAAAACACGCTGTTTATCGAGTTGTTTACGGCATAAGCAGCATCCACAACACTGCCATCATCCAATAACAAAGCAGCTTTGCGTTCTAGGGCAATGGTATTATCATTTGCGGCTCTAACTTCTATTAAAACCCAATCTACCATATTGCTAGGAGTGCTGGCAATGTTTTGAGTGCCCGTATAATTCCACGGGGCAACATCATAAGGTTGGTTGTTGGGTATTAATGCCGTTAAATCGGTATGCATTTGTCCGCCAGCATCGTAAGCACCTTCTAGTAAAACCTTTAGGCGTACATTGGTAGGAGTTGTGCTACAATTAATATTTACACTTACTTGGTCGGTTGAGCTACAGCCATTGCTACTAGTTACGGTAAGGCTGTAAGTGGTATTGCTAGTAGGCGCAACGGTAGCACTTGTAGCAGTACCCAATCCATTATCCCATTGGTAAGTTGCGCCGCCGCTGGCAGTTAAGGTAACCGTTTCGCCCACACAAATAGCCGTTTGGCTTGCCGCAGCCATTGCCGCAGGAAGTGCATTTACAGTAATACTTACTTGGTCGGTAGCGGTACAACCGTTGCTATCGGTAGCAGTAACAGTATAGGTCGTGCTAACACTAGGAGTAACACTAGTAGCTGCGCCTGTTCCTGCGCCATTATCCCAAGCATAGTTGCTGCCACCTGTAGCAGTTAAATTAATAACTTCTCCTGCACAAATGGTATTTCTATTAGCTGTTGCAGTAGTGCTAGGAGCAGCAAAAAGACTTATGCTCACTTGGTCGGTATCGGTGCAGCCATTATTATTAGTAACGGTAACGCTGTAAATAGCTGCGCTAGTAGGTGTATCCGTTATGCTGGCACTTGTTGCGCCTGTACTCCATAAATAACTGTTGCCACCAGTAGCGGTAAGGGTAACCGTTTCGCCTATACATAAACTCGTATTATTCGCATTAGCAGCGGCGGTAGGTAGTGTATTTACACTTACATTTACTTGGTCAACAGCGGTACAGCCATTGCTATTGGTTACGGTAACAGTATAAGTAGCATTCCCTGTAGGAAACACGGTAATACTCGCACTATTCGAACCCGTGTTCCATTGGTAAGTGCCTCCGCCTGTAGCGGTTAAAGTGGCACTTTCTCCTTCACATATCGCATTTACATTGGCACTTGCATTGGCTGTTGGTGCACCATTTACGGTTACCATTACTTGGTCGGTATCGGTACAGCCATTGTTATTGGTAACTGTTACCATATAGTTGGTACTACTTGTTGGTTGTACCGTTAAAGCAGCAGTTGTGCTACCATCACTCCATAAATAAGTATTGCCGCCTGTTGCCGAAATGCTTGTGCTTTCTCCTATACATATGCTAGCATTGCTTGCGTTTGCACTAGCCGTTGGTAAGCCATTAACGGTAATTAATTGTTGGGTAATACCAGTACATCCGTTGGCGGTACTTACTGTAACAGTATAGGTAGTACTACTAGTAGGCGTAACATTAATACTGGTACTGGTGTCGCCCGTATTCCAAGTATAAGTTCCTCCGCCTCCAGCAGTAAGATTGGCACTTTCGCCTATGCAAATGGAGGTGCTATTTGCTGTAATTGTTGCGGCTGCCGAGCTGCCAATGGTAACAGTTTGTTGTGCTGTTCCAGAACATCCGTTGGCAGTTGTAACCGTTACCGTATAGGTAGTTGTACTCGTAGGACTTACATTAATGTTCGCTGTTGTTGCGTTGTTGCTCCATATATAGGTATTACCTCCCGAAGCGGTTAAACTAGCCGTTTGTCCTACACAAATACTAGGTGTGCTAGTACTAATATTAGCTGCTGCCGAACTGCCAACAGTAATGGTTTGTTGAGCAACATCGGTACAGCCATTAGCCGTAGAAACGGTAACCATATAAGTGGTAGTACTTGTAGGAGTTACCGTAATACCCGTACTTGTTGCATTGTTGCTCCAAGCATAAGTGCTTCCGCCTGTAGCGGTTAAACTAGCTGTTTGCCCTACACAAATACTAGGCGTGCTAGTGCTAATATTAGCTGCTGCCGAGCTATCTACAGTAATGGTTTGTTGAGCAACATCAGTACAGCCATTAGCCGTAGAAACGGTAACCATATACGTAGTAGTAGTAGTAGGGGTAACACTAATGCTGGTAGTACTTGCGCTATTACTCCAAGCATAAGAACTTCCTCCCGATGCGGTAAGCGTTGTATTTTCCCCAATGCAAATGATGTTATTCGTACTGTTGATATTGGCGGTTGCAGAGCTATCAACTATAATGGTTTGTTGTGTAATATCGGTACAGCCATTGGCAGTAGTTACCGTTACCGTATAAGTAGTGCTGGCTGCCGTAGGAGATACAATAATGTTGGTACTACTATCGCCCGTACTCCATTGATAGCTAGCCCCTCCCGAAGCCGTTAAGTTGGCACTTTGTCCTGGGCATATGGTGGTGTTGGGGACACTAATACTAGCAGTTGCCGCATTATTTACGGTAATGGTTTGTTGTGTAATATCGGTACAACCATTGGCAGTAGTTACAGTAACAATATAGGTGGTAGTACTAGTAGGAGAAACGTTGATAGTGTTATTGCTTGCACTGTTACTCCAAGCATAAGTATTGCCTCCCGATGCAGTAATGCTGGTACTTTCGCCAGCACAAATAGCGGCATTCGTGGTGCTAATGGTAGCATTGGCAGGACTGCTTACACTAATGGTTTGTTGAGCAATGTCAGTACAACCATTAGCCGCAGTTACCGTAACGGTATACGTAGTAGTGCTGCTAGGAGATACGTTAATGCTTGCATTGCTACTACTGTTACTCCAAGTATAAGCATTGCCTCCCGATGCAGTAATACTGGTGCTTTCGCCAGCACAAATAGTTGCTGTGCTGGTACTTGCTGTAGCATTAACAGCACTATTTACCGTGATGGTTTGTTGTGCTATACCTGTACATCCATTGGCAGTAGTTGCGGTAACCATATAAGTAGTTGTGCTAGTAGGAGATACGGTAATAGTTGTATTACTACTACTGTTACTCCAAGCGTAAGTGCTTCCTCCCAATGCGGTAATACTAGTGCTTTCGCCAGCACAAATAGTTGCATTGGCGGTGCTAACGGTAGCATTAGCGGTACTGCTTACGGTAATGGTTTGTTGTGCTGTACCTGTACATCCATTGGCAGTAGTTGCGGTAACCGTGTAAGTAGTCGTGCTAGTAGGAGATACGGTAATAGTTGCATTGCTACTACTATTACTCCAAGCATAAGTACTTCCTCCCGATGCGGTAATATTAGCATTTTCGCCAGCACAAATAGTTGCATTGGCGGTGCTAACGGTAGCATTAGCGGTACTACTTACCATAATGGTTTGTTGCGTAATATCAGAACATCCATTGGCAGTAGTTACAGTAACCGTGTAAGTAGTCGTACTAGTAGGAGATACGGTAATAGTTGCATTGCTACTACTATTACTCCATGCGTAAATGCTACCTCCTGATGCGGTAATACTAGTATTTTCTCCAATACAGATTGTTGCATTGGTGGTACTAACCGTAGCATTAGCAGCACTATTTACCGTAATGGTTTGTTGTGCGGTATCGGTACATCCATTGGCAGTAGTTGCCGTAACCGTGTAAGTAGTGGTACTGGTAGGCGATACATTAATACTTGCATTACTAGCACTGTTACTCCATGCGTAAGTGCTCCCTCCCGATGCGGTAAGGCTGGTGCTTTGTCCAGCACAGATAGTTGTATTGGTGGTGTTAACCGCAGCATTAGCGGCACTATTTACGGTAATGGTTTCTTGTGCGATGCCCGTACATCCATTGGCAGTAGTTGCGGTAACCATATAAGTAGTTGTGCTAGTAGGAGATACGGTAATAGTTGCATTGCTACTACTGTTACTCCAAGCATAAGTACTCCCTCCCGATGCGGTAAGGCTGGTGCTTTGTCCAGCACAGATAGTTGTATTGGTGGTGTTAACCGCAGCATTAGCGGCACTATTTACGGCAATGGTTTGTTGTGCGGTATCCGTACAGCCATTAGCAGAAGAAACGGTAACTATATAAGTAGTAGTAGCGGTAGGACTTACGGTAATACTAGTATTGGTAGCTGCATTACTCCATGCGTAAGTGCTTCCGCCAGATGCGGTAATAGTGGCACTTTGTCCAGCGCAAATAGTAGCGGTAGTAGTAGTAGCCGTAGCGGTAGGAAATGCCTCTACCGTAATGGTTTGTTGCGAGGTGTTGCTATGTCCAGGGTTACTAGCGGTTAAGCTAACATTGTAAGTGCCAGCCGTATTAAAAGTAAAAGTAGGATTTTGAATGCTAGAAGTTCCTAAGCCGCCAAAGTCCCACGCCCAATCATCGTTATTGGTAGAGGAGTCGGTGAAGGTAATGACATCTCCTTCGCAAATAGTGAGGTTGCTTGCGGTAAAGTTTGCTGTTACGCAAGCATAGCAATGGAAGCCGCCACAATCGAGGCTTGTTTCTGTGCCATTGAGGGCTGCATCATTACAAGCATTTAATAGGGGGCTGGTACCTGTACTATTGGTTAAAGTGCCAATCGTGTTTTGTTGTGTGCCATCATCTATCTCGGTATTAAAGCGAGTAATACCAGTATCAAAAGTTAGGTTGGCTGATTGGCTAGGGTCGATGATGTCGAAGCAGAAATCAGCAATATCTATCCATTCGCTAGTTGTTACGGGTGGGCAAGCCATATTAACAGCATTGAGTAAAATGGCATAATTGGCTTCTCCAACAAAAGTAGGAAGCTCTAGGAAGCTGAAGTCGGTGTCGTACAGATTGGTTGCGCCGTTAGTGGTACATGCTGCGGCACTAAAATTAATAGGAAAAGCTACAGGGTTATTAATAACGGTTTGGTCGTAGGTAAAAAATACCGTACTGGTACCAATACTAAGCGTTACATCCTGGCTAATTGCCTGCACGGTTACACAATATTGACTGCCATTGATTTGTGGATTAAAAAATCGAAGGTCGATAGTTTGTGCTTGAACGCATAAACTACCTAGCAATAAGCACGCAAAAAGTGCTATTGAGTGTAAATGTTTCATAATGAGATTTTTGTTTTTTTATACGCAATTATTAGATAAATAGTTACCTTTTTTTGTTAGAGGGAAGAGCAATAGTTAATAGATAACCTTTTAGGAGGGATGGGTAACAGTTACAAAACTAAGCTTATTATTTAGAAATAAAAAAGGAGTGGGGAATTATTTCGGTTAAGGGGTGTTTTTTATAGTGTATAGTTATAGTATGGCTTTAGATACAATGCCAATAAAAAATCCCTACTAGTTTTTAGGCTAGTAGGGATTCTTTCTTTCTATTATTTAAGGAGGTTACATTGAATGGAGTTTACTACTTAGCAGTGAGTAGAAAGTACTTTAGTATAATGTATAAGTACTGTTCGCTACGTGAGTTTTGTAGGTAATTGAAAATTCGAGAATAAATAGTGAAATTGAAGCCATCTTTCTACCTAAAGCGAAGCGTACTTTCTATCTTCTACTATTATTTAGCGAATGCTAAATAGTAATAATTGGCGTTTAATTTTCCAACTCATGCACCGCTAAATAAGCCATTAATCCAACACCTGTTTTTAGGGCATCTTCGTCAATGTTAAAGGTTGGGGTGTGTACGCTAGAGGTAATGCCTTTGGCTTCGTTGGCAACGCCTAGGCGGTAAAAACAACCTTTGATTTGTTGCGAGTAATAGGCAAAATCTTCGGCGGTCATACGCATAGGGAGGTCGAGCACGTTTTCTTTGCCCATATACGCTTCGGCTGCGCTGCGACAACGGGCGGTTACTTCCTTATCGTTAATTAAAAATGGATAGCCCACCTTAATCCCTATTTCCGCAGTACCACCAAAAGCCAATGCGGTATGATGCACAATATTTTTAATTTGTTCGTGTGCTTTATATCGCCATTCTTCGTTCATCATTCGCATCGTACCTAAAATGCGTACTTCGTTGGGTATTACATTGTATATACCTCCTTGCGATTCTATTCTGCCAAAAGTTAGTACTTTAGGAACGGTTGGGTCAACAAAACGGCTTACTACTTGTTGTAAGGCTACTAGCAAGTGTGCGCTTATTAAAATGGGGTCGATACAGTTTTGAGGTACTGCGCCATGTCCGCCTTTTCCTTTTACAATAATTTCTAATTCATCGGTGGAAGCCATCATTAAACCCGATCTAAATCCTACGGTGCCTACAGGTATTAAGGGATGTACATGCTGCCCAATAATGCTGCTAGGAGATGGGTTTTCTAGTACGCCTTCTTTTATCATAATAGATGCACCGCCAGGATGTCGTTCTTCCCCAGGTTGAAAAATGAGTTTAATAGTGCCTTCAAACTCCTCTTTTATTTCGTTTAAAATACGGCTTGCACCTAGTAAACTCGATGTGTGTACATCATGGCCACAAGCGTGCATTACGCCTTCGTTTTTCGATTTATAAGGCACATCATTGGCTTCTAAAATAGGCAGTGCATCCATATCGGCACGTAGGGCAATGACTCGTTTTTCAGGATTTTTTCCTTTAATATGACCTACTACTCCCGTTCCTGCTACGCCATTTTGAAATGGAATGCCAATCTCGCCCAATTTTTGCTGTACAAAAGCGGAGGTTTCGTATTCTTTAAACGATAATTCGGGGTTAGCATGTAGGTGATGGCGAATGGCGACTATTTCTTGATGGTATTGTTCGGCTAATGCCTTTATTTTATTTTGAATCATGATATGTTGTTTTGTAATTGATAAATGATTGTTTTGCTTTTTGAGTCTATTCAATTGATATAAAAAGAGGTGTAAAGGTACAAAAGAAAGGCTTGCGCTTGCAAGGAAATAAAAAGGAGGGAACAGATCTGTTTATCTAAGCCGGGGATACTCTTTTTGGTAGATAGTAGTGGGTACCTGGTATATAAACGATTTCGCTTCGCTAAACGGCTGTAAGGTGTCAGATCCTTTTCCTTATTTGATAAACATATTAGACAAAAGATAAAAAAAAGGGAATTAAAATTGGAAATACAGATACTTGGTCAAATGGCCAACAAAGAAAGACCTCTTATTTGAGTATTCTATAAAACAGTTTATATATAATGGCAGTAATTTCTTAACTTTAAAACTTTTAGTAAAAAAACGACCTGTTTATCGAAATGCTTTGCACTTTTTTTAGTAAATGGTATTGGGTACTTGGTATTGGAACGGTTTCGCTACGCTGCACCGTACTAAAGTGTCAACTATACTTATAGCCTTGATAAACTTGTCAAAAAAAAAACCCAACGCTTAAATATTTTATAAACGCTATGAAGATCAACTATTCTATTAATTTTATGCTTTTAAGCATTGCTTGTTTGTGGGCTTTTATGTCTATTGGTAACTTACAAGCACAGCAGCAAGTGCAACCAGAAATGTATTCCAAAATAAAAATTTCAGATGCATCACCTAAAACAGTACAAACATTGAGCCGATTAGGGTTGGCGGTTGACTGTGGCCTGCATCATGATCATCAACATAAGGAGTTAATTACTGAGTTTTCGGCAAGGGAATTGGCTTTACTTGATGTGGAGGGCATTGCCTATGAAGTTTTAATTGCTGATATGCAACGTTTTTACCAAAAACGTATAGCCGCAGATTTGGAGGAAAATGGCGATCCTTTAGAGCAGTACCGTTCTAGTGGGCAGCTTATTGGTTTTAATAGTTGTGAGGTGCCCAATTTTGCGGTTCCCGAACATTTTGAACTAGGCTCAATGGGGCAGTTTATTACCTACGACGAAATGATTACACAGTTGGATAGCATGGCGCTTTTATATCCGGAGCTTATTTCGCCTCGAACGCCTATTAACGACAGTTTAACCATTGAAGGGCGACCTGTTTACTGGCTCAAAATATCGGATCAACCTTTAGTACAGGAAGAGGAACCGCAAATTTTATATACCGCATTACATCATGCACGAGAACCGTTGAGCATGATGCAATTGCTTTTTTATATGTGGTACCTCCTCGAAAACTATGATAAAGATCCTGCTATAGCGGACTTAGTAAATAATACCGAAATGTATTTTGTACCCTGTATTAACCCTGATGGTTATATTTACAACCAAACGACTAACCCGAATGGCGGTGGATATTGGCGTAAAAACAGACGAGATAATGGCGATGGCAATTTTGGAGTAGATTTAAATAGAAATTATGGGTATTTATGGGGCTTAGACGACGAAGGTTCTTCTCCTGATACTTACTCGGATGTATATAGAGGCACCGCACCTTTTTCGGAAGCAGAAACACAAATGATGCGCTATTTTTGCAACAACCACGATTTTAAAATAGTTCTAAATTATCATTCTTATAGTAACCTCCTTCTTTTTCCGTGGGGTTACGATTATAGTTTATACACGCCCGATAATGAAGCCTATAGAAACTTTAGCCGACGCATCACCAATTTTAATCGTTATAAATATGGTACTGGCGACCAAACCGTAGGTTATATTGTAAATGGTTCGTCGGATGATTGGATGTATGGGGAACAGGACGAAAAAGAAAAAAGTTATGCCTTTACTCCGGAAGTAGGGAATTACGATGATGGTTTTTGGCCAAGCCCTAGCCGCATTATTCCCCTTTGTATAGAAAACGTAATGCCTAATTTAATGAGCGCTTACTTAGTAGGCAGCTATGCCGAATTAACCGACCGTAGCCCCGTAAAAGTAACGGGTATTACAGGCTCTTTCGATTTTGGTATTCAGCGTTTGGGCTTGGAAGATAGCACTACCTTTTCTATATCCTTAACCCCTTTAAGCGATAATATTATGAGTGCTACGGGCATCAACGATTTTGAAAATATGGCGCATTTAGAAATGCAAACAGGTAGTTTTAATTATACCCTCGATAGCACTATTGCTCCTGGCGACGAAGTGAGCTATGTGCTTAATACCTATAATGGAAGTTACGTTTTAAGAGATACCATTTACAAAATTTACGAAGCCGAAACCTTATTAACAGACGACGCAAGTGTGGATGGATTAAGCAATTGGATGGGTACTTGGGATGTGACTGATGAAACTGCTTTTGTAGGAACGGATTGCATTACCGATTCGCCATTGGATACTTATACCGATTTTGTAAACAGTGAGATAGTACTAGAAAATGCGATAGATTTAAGTAATGCGGAAGAAGCCTATATTAACTTTTGGGCAAAATGGGAAATAGAACCATTTTTTGATTATGTGCAAATAATGGCCTCTATAGATGGTGGAAGCAATTGGACTCCAATGTGTGGTAAGTATACACGTCCGGGTAGCCCGCCACAAACAAATGGAAGCCCTATATGGGATGGCGAGCAATACGAATGGATACAAGAAGAAATTTGCTTAGAGGATTACTTAGGAGAACAACTGCTCTTTAAATTTAATATTCGCACTGATGGAGGTTTAACAACAGATGGATTTTATTTTGATGACCTGAGTGTAGTGGTTAGAACAGAAGAACCTCGTGTAAAATTAAAACTGTTTTTAGAAGGTGCCTACGATACCTTAACCAATGAAATGCGTACTAATTTAAGTGCCGAAAATATACTCCCTATTTCGCAACCTTTCAATCAAGCACCCTGGAATTATATCGGTACAGAAAGTGTAGAATCAAGCAATGAAGTTCCTGAAGGGGTAGTAGATTGGGTATTAGTGGAAGTGCGAGATGTGAATGATAATTTTATTATTTTAGAGCAAGCAGCAGGCTTTTTATTAAGCAATGGCCAAGTAGTAGATGTGGCAGGAAATACAGGGATCGCATTTCCAAGTATTGCAGCCAATCAGGATTATTTTGTTTCGGTAAAACACCGTAACCATGTTGCGGTAATGAGCCGAACTTTTATAAATGTGCCTAACCAAGTTGCTTACGATTTTACAATTTCTTCGCTACAAGCTATAGGTGTTGAACAATTAGTAGAGCTAGGCAATAACACCAGCGCCTATGCATTAAGAGCTGGTGATATTGATAGTAATGGCGTAATTACGGTTGCCGATTTTAATCAATACATCGAACAAGCTTCGGGAATTAATAGTTACTTAGATGCCGATTGTAGCCTGGATGGAAATATTGTAATAGGCGACCTTAATGTTTACAGTAGAAATTTAAGTAAAATAGGTGCACTCCAAATTCGTTACTAATTTTGGTAAAGGATTAGGTATTGGAATGGTTTTGGTTGACTGTAACCCTAATTTTAACGTACAAAATGACAAAGATTAAAACTAAGAAGCAAACAGGTGCTAAGAACCAAGTGGGACTAACGGAGCTATCTGTTTTATATGCTCCTGTAACATTAAAAATGAGCAACTTAGAAGGATGGATAAATAAGCGGTTGCCCAATAACTTTTTGTTTCACGAAGAGCGCATGTTAGAATCGGGCTTTTTGCAGTTGGCTACACAGTTTGATACTGCGATTAAAGTAAGGAAGTACGACACGATTAAGGTGGGTACGGAAGGCAAACATTTATTGGTAAAAGTGCCTTTATCGGTTAAATTACTAGTAGGACATGGTTTGCAAATAAAGCCACTAGAAGCGGAGGCAGTAATTATAGCAACGGCTAAAATAAAATTGAGTATTACCAAAAACTGGAAGCTAGGCACTAAAACCGATACGGTATCTTACCGTTGGGTAAGTACGCCTAAATTTAAAATATTGGGCTTGCCGTTTAACTTTGTTAATACCCTACAAAGCACCATTACCCAATTACTGCCCGATATTATTGGCGGACTCGACGACGATTTGCTAAAAGGCATTACCTTTAGAGAGGTGATAGAACAAGTATGGGAAACCCTACAAAGTCCTTTTAAAATTAGCGATGAGCCACCTACTACCTTGCTGGTAAGTCCTGCCGATTTTCAGCTCAAAAACATCAAAATTAAAGATGGGTTTTTGAAAACTACTATCGGAATGCGCCTAGGAGTACAAACCTTTTTAGGCAATGCGAAAGATATAGACCTACCAGCAGCAAAACCATTGCCCCCACTACAAAAAATGGAAGGGGAGGTAGGAACAAGTCAGTTAAAACTAAGCAATTTTTTATATTTTGCTACCCTCGAAAAAATACTGACGCAAAGTTTGGAGTCCTATGCTAAAAATACCAAAAGTATTAAAATTAGTAATGTAAAAATGTACAGTAAGGACGAATGGTTAGTTACCGAACTACACGCCAAAGGTATTGCCAAAGGCACTATTTATTTTAAAGCCATTCCTACTTACAATCCACAAACAAAAAAAATTAGCCTCGAAAAATTCGACTACCTCATGCGTACCAACAATATTTTGTTGCGCTTGGCAGACAAGGTGAGTCACAACCGCTTTACCAGCCAAATACACCAAGGCCTAGAAACCATGCTCAACGTACAAGCAGCCGAGGTGTTACAAACCGCCCACGATACGTTTAGTAAAACTTTGCAATTAAAATATTTACAACTCCACACTCGTTTAAAAATCTGCGAAATAACCACTTTATCGCTAACAGCAGCAGCCGTTAAAATAGACGTGCTGATAGCTGGCGATACTAGTGTTGCACTTATGGAAGGAATGGGGAAATAACTGTTTAAATTTGGAGGAATTGAGGGGGGGACTTTTTATATGTGCGCCCCTAAAATCAGTAGGTCAAAAAATCAAAATACCCCTCTTTGCATCAGCACAAAAACTGACAGCGCAGCATGCTGACTGCTGAAAAACTAAAAAAAACAACCATGAAAAAATCGGCTTTTTACTATTGGGTACTTGTATTTTTAAGCCTTGGTTTGTGTGCTTGTTTTGGAAGCAAAGGCAATAAAAAGAACATTGCTTACGAGTACAAAAAAGTATCGGCGAAGTTAAAAGTATGGAGCAAGGTACATCATATTTCTGATGAGGAAACCAGCATTTATATGGGTGTGTCGAGCAACAAGCTTCAATTTAATGCCGATGGCGAAGCCGAAATAGTGGCTAGTTTTAGGGTATATAACCATAAAAACGCAGCCTTAATAGATACGGCAACGGTAAAACTCCTAGCCAAAAAAACAAACAAAGCACAAACGGTTTTTAGGCATACCTTACCCATTGCCGCAGGTGCTGCCTACCATATAGACATCAGCTTAACCGACCCAAAAGCTGGCAAAATATTTACCCACAGTTTAAAAGTTTGGAAAGAAGAAGACTACGGCGCACAAAACGACCAAAATTATTTGGTAAAGGCCGTAAAAAGCAAACAAATACTCCTAGAAAACTACGCTCCACAAGGCACGGCATTACAAGTTATTTACCGCAAAAATCCCAAAGCCGATTACACGATACAATACTTTAAACCCAGCACACAATTGGCCTTGCCTCCCTTTGTGAATAAAAAAAGAGCCTTCCCAAATAAGCCCGATAGCACCTTTACTTGTAATGGCGCATTTGTAATGGATAAAGTAGGTATGTACTATTTTACCCACCAAAAAAATCAGGAAATAGGCGGCAGCATGGTATGTGTAGATAAGGATTTTCCTAAGCTAACGAGTGCCAACGATTTAATAGAATCGCTGCGCTATATTACTAGAAATGAAGAGTTTAAAACAATAGAAGAAGCGGAGGATACCAAAAAAGCAATTGACGATTTTTGGCTAAAAAGAGCAGGTAGTTTTGATAGAGGGAAAGTGTTAATTCAGGAGTTTTATGGCAGGGTACAACGAGCCAATCAGTATTTTACCACTTGGCAAGAAGGCTGGAAAACCGACATGGGTTTGATATACGTTATTTATGGCGAACCCGATATTGTATACAAATACTATTGGGGCGAAGAATGGATTTACAGCGCCGATAATTCGAGCAGCAAAAGCCGACAAAACTTTTTATTTAACCGAGAAAAAATGCGCTACTCCACCCAACAGCACTCCCTAGAACGAGACTCGAACAACGAAGACAGTTGGCATTTAACCGTCTACGAATGGCGCAAAGGCATTATTAGGAATGTGAGTAGTAAATAAATGCTAAATCTAATCATCAATTACCAAATCTCAAATTCCAAATAATCATCAATTCTTAAATCATAAGTCCCGAATAATAATCAATTGTCTAGTAGCAGTAAGATGTGAAAATGGGACAGAAATTGTCTTTTTAATTCGTTAATTCGTAGAGAAAATTCATGAATTTTCTCTACTCCCAAAATTCAAAAATCCCTAGCGTTAGCATATAAGAAATCAAAAATCAAGAATCAAAAATCGTCTAGCATCAGCATAAAAAATTTTTAAATTCTAAATCTTCACTACTAAATTTTAAATGAATCCCTCTCTTACTCTCCTTCATCCAAAAACTGAAACTTAATGGTGTCGCAGTTTTTCATATCGCTGTTAAGGCTTACGTTTTTACGTCCTGAGCGAGTAAAGATAATCATGGCGGCAGTGTTTGGCGGTTTACTTCCTTCGTTGTGTGCGTATACAATAAGTTGGTTATCTGCCCCTTCTTCTAATTTTACCTTTAGGCGTTTTTCTTGGTTGGTTAAGCGGTATTCTTTCAATATCCATTTACCATTAAAATACAGCGAAATAATATCACCATCTTCATCCTCTACATCCCATACATGAATACCTACTACATTACTATCGACGAACATTTTTTTACCACGTTTTACTTTGCGTTTCCCTAGCAATTTGGGCGTTTTATCATTCTTGTAAGACAGTTCTACTTCAGCCAAACTTTTAGGCAGCGGCGCAGGGTCAACTGTTTCGTTGGCAACAGGTAGTTCGGGCATAATTTCGGGAAGGGGTTCTGCTTCTATTGCTACTTTTGGGTTGGCAACAGGTAGTTCGGGCATAATTTCGGGAAGGGGTTCTGCTTCTATTGCTACTTTTGGTTTTGGCGCAGCACTTGGTACTACCTTGTTGGTATTTGCCGTATTTAACTTTAGAATTTTAGCCGCAGAACTGTTATTAGGACTTGTTTTTAAGCTTGGAATTGGTTCTGTACTTGTATCAGCAGTTACAGTTGACTTGGTTGTTTCTCCATAATACTCTGTTTCCCATTTTTCTCTACGGCGGCGCAATTCCTCAAAAGTAACTACGGGCAATTTAGAACGGGCATCTTTAATTGCTTTTTCCAAAACAGTCCGATTCGTTTCCGAAGTACCACCATATTCTCCTACAATACGGCCTCTATGATCGGTTACAATCGTATATGGAATTACATTGGCACGGCGCGACATATTGCTCAACAGTAAATCGCCAGTATCCACTAAATTTACAAACTCCCAATCTTTGTATTGAAAATACAAATCTCGCAATTCTTTGTTGTAGCTATCAGGATCTAAGTTTACCGCTACAATTTCAATATCGAGTTGCCCTTTCCAGCTATTTACCAATTCCGCTGTTTTTTCCAAGTCCTGTCTGCAATCAGTAGCCCTACCTGTCCAAAATTTAAAAATAGTAACTTTACCATTATTGCCATAACTATTTACATTAATCAATTCCCCAGAGTCGAGTTGTAAATGAATTTTCGGAATCTGATTATCTGGGTTATTCGGAATAATTCTATGGCGATAAGTTTGTGCTTGCAAGAGCGCATCATTGCCAATGCATAACAATAAAAATATAATTAGGAGTATTTTTTGAATTTGCATAGTGCTATAGAGTTTAAATGAAACAACATTTCTACAATAGAAAATCGCTATTTTTCCTAGGATTGACTAATCTGTTGGATATGGTTAGTGCTTGTATTGGTACTAGTGGCTCCTAACCTAAGTTTCTGATGATTAAGTCGCCGTATTTTTTTTCTGCTACAAGGCATTGTGAGGGAGCATAGCCTTAGCTACGTGACCGAACAATAACGCTGTATCAGGAAAAAAAAGACAAGGCTTGGGTCATCAAGAACTTAGGTTTTGAATCACTAGTGATAAAGTTACAAATTAAGGCTTAAATTATCAAACCTGCAAACGATTTAAGCTGACTGTTACCTCCAATTCGCTATTTTGAGATTTATTAAAATCTAAATATTTAGGAATCAAAGATTTATAAACTATTTTTTATTTCATAAAGAGAAGAAATGACGATTAAATAACTGAATACGCACGAGTTTAAGTATCTGATAATGAATAAGGTAATGGTTTTAGGTAAAAAAGATGTCACTTTTTGCTACTTTGTATTAGAAAGAGGGTACATTGTTCTAGTATTGTTCCTTTTTTAGAAGGAAGTGTTGTTGTAGAATAGAACGCTAGGAAAGTGATTTGGGTTAACGTAGTGGTATTTATGAATTTTTAATGCTAGTAAAAAATAGGATGAAAAAAGAGTCAAACACTTACAATCTAAACTATTATTTTGAGGAAACACTCCGAGAAATTCCTGAAGATTTAGTTGCATTTAAAAAAGGAATCGTCCTTTTGGAAAAAGAATTGAACCAGACAACAGATCGCCTAGAAATGGCTATTAGGCTATCTAAGCTGGGGGTGTTACAAAGAATTATAGGAGCCTTAGCACCTGCTTTAGCAAACCTAACAAAAGCAGATGATATTTATGCGAGCTTAGGAAACACTAGGCGAAGAAAAATAAATAAAATCAGATTGGCGCAAACCTTACAGTTTAGCGGTTTTTTTGAAAAGGCAACCAACATTTATCAAGAGTTAGAAAAGGACATAAACGACCAGGAAACTGATGTTGATTTACTAGATTTTATTTACCAACATAAAGGAAAAAACTTTTTTGAACAAGGTCTTTTAGATAAAGCACTAGTAGAAATTGAAAAAGCTTTATCGCTTAGAAAGGAAAAAGGCAATGCCTCTTTAATTGCTTCGAGTGAGTATGCTCGGACGGTTATGTTAAAAAAGAAGAACAACAACAAACCTATTGTTAAGAAATTTATTTAACACTGTACTTAGTAGTCTAATATTTGTATATTAGCAATCATTCTTGAAATATTTTTTAAAAAACCATTTTAAACAATGCCACAAGAAAAAAAACAACTCCCCAAAACACGCTTACATGCTCGAAATAGAAATCGAGAAAGGTATGATTTAAAGGCATTAAAAAGAGAAAATCCTGCCTTAGAAAAATATATTCAACCCAATAAACACGGAGCCGATTCGATAGATTTTGCCAATCCGAGTGCTGTAAAATTGTTAAACAAAGGATTGCTAAATCATTACTACGGTATAAAGCACTGGGATTTCCCCGATGAAAACCTATGCCCTCCCATACCTGGCCGAGCCGATTACCTGCATTATATGGCCGATTTACTAAGCGAAAACAACGAGTCGCAAATTCCTAAAGGCAATAATATTACTTGTTTAGATATTGGAGTAGGAGCCAATTGCATTTACCCCATAATTGGCGTAGTAGAATATGATTGGCAATTTATTGGGACAGATATTAGCCCCAAATCTATTGAGGCGGCTTTAAATATTGTGGCCACTAATCCCCAACTTCAAAATAAAATTACCTGTAAACTGCAAGCCAATTCCAAGCATATTTTTCATAGCATCATCAACCCAAAAGACAAAATAGATTTATCCATCTGCAACCCTCCTTTTCATGCTTCTATAGAGGCGGCTGAAAAAGGAAGTCGAAGAAAGGTGAAGAATTTATCTGGTAAAAAAACAAAAAATCCTCAACTAAATTTTGCAGGAATTAGCAAGGAATTAGTTTGTGAAGGAGGAGAGGGGCAATTTATTCAAGAGATGATTAGGGAAAGCAAACAGTTTGCCTCCAACTTTTATTGGTTTTCCACTTTGGTATCCAAGCAATCTAACCTAAAAGGAATTTACAAACTACTAGAGCATGTGCAAGCCAAGCGGGTTAAAACCATTCCTATGGGAACGGGAAATAAATCGAGCCGAATTGTAGCTTGGACTTTTCTTTCTAGAGCCGAGCAAAAAGCGTGGCGAGCAACTAGGTGGGAATTAGATACGGATGCTAGTGCTAATACTAGTGAAATAGCTGAAAAATAAATTCAAAATGATAAAATTAATAGGTATTCCTTTCTTATGTTTCTGTCGATTTAGATGTTTTAGATCCTGCTTTTGCCCCTGGCGTTTCGCATCACGAACCAGGAGGCATTACGACTAGGCAATTAATCGATCTTATTCAACGCATTCCAGTTAACATTGTTGGAGCTGATGTTGTAGAATACAATCCCGTAAGAGATTGGCATAATATGACCGCAATGCTTGCCTATAAAATATTTAAGGAGTTGATGGCTAAAATGGTGATGGAATGATTTTTATGGAAAATTGGTTAATATAGGAAAGGAAAGTAATTGTTATTTGTAAAATAGCTGTTATATTGGGAAAAATAAAAAAACATTGTCAAACTTGATTTATTTTATACAGATTCTTTTGTTTATCCTAT
>JAHDBT010000092.1:8396-17874 GCA_020630215.1 Bacteroidota bacterium | reverse complement strand
TGGGAAATAGAATAAATTAAATTGGTGGAGGTTATTTTTTCTCATTCACTTATTAAAATTGTAACCTATTATATTTTTTCAAAAAAAAATACAAAACCAGTATATCATGAAAAAACTAAGTTTGTTTTTATGCAGTATTATGGCACTTTTGCTAGTGCAATGCAACAGCGATGACTACCCTTTAGTTCCCGATGGTGAAATACCTATTGTATGGGCAGCTAATCAAGTAGCAGTAGTTAATGCCGAAAATAATTTTGGCTTTAAATTACTAAAAGACTTAAATGACGAAGCTCCTGCCGACAATATTTTCATTTCGCCCTTTAGCGTGTCGATGGCAATGAGCATGACTTTAAATGGTGCAAACGGCGAAACAGAAAATGCTATAAAATCAGGCTTAGAAATGAACGACTTGGACATGGACCAAATCAATCAAGGCTACAAAGGTTTACTAGACAGATTGCCTACACTTGATGAAGCCGTAGCCTTAAACATTGCCAATTCTATTTGGTACGATCCTAATAGAGTAGCTGTAGAAGAACCCTTTTTAGCTTTGTGTGATGATTACTATTATAGTCAAACAGCACCTTTAGCATTTCAGGACCCTGTTTCGGTAAATATTATTAACGATTGGATTGAGGAAGCAACCAATGGTAACATTACCGATATGCTCGATGCAATTCCAGGCGAAGCGATTATGTATTTAGTAAATGCCATTCATTTTCAAGCCAATTGGCAAACCGCTTTTAATCCTGAAAACACCCTCGAAAATCATCCTTTCTACCTAGAGGATGGAACAACGGCTACTTGCCAACTCATGCGCCGTCAAGATGAAATGATGTATCAAGCCAATGATCTTTTTCAAGCAGTAGACATTCCTTACGGTGACGCTATTTACTCCATGACAATATTACTACCTAACTGGGGACATACAACCCAAGACATCATTAATGAGATGGATACAGAAAACTGGGCAACCTGGATGAACAATTTTACGCTTCATCCAGAAGTATGGCTCAACCTACCTCGTTTTACAATGGAGTACAAGAAAAACCTAGCAGATATTTTAAGAGCAATGGATATGGAAATTGCCTTTTCGTCTGGGGCTGACTTTAGCGACTTAGGCACCTCTTTAATTGGCGGCAATCCCCATATAGGCAGAGTGATACACCAATCTTTTGTAGAAGTAAACGAAGAAGGAACAGAAGCTTCTGCCGCTACTATTGTGGAAATAATTGCCGAATCATCAGCAGGTCCTCCTATCTTTGAAGCCAATCGTCCTTTTGTTTTTGTAATTAGAGAAAATGTGAGTAATACTATTTTGTTTACGGGTAAGGTAATGAATCCAGAAGAGTAAAAAAGCGTATAAAAAACACTTTTTTAACAAACAATAGTCTGTTGAATTTTATAAAAAATACTTATTGACACTCAATTAGTTAGTTGTAGGAGCTTTTTTATTCCGATGTTCGGTTAAATCCCAAACAGTCAATTAAATAAGTTTGCATTTTTAGGCGCAAGCCAGAGGCTTGAAACCCGTTACGCTCCAGCCGGGAGGCTGGACCGGGCATTCATTTTTTTTATAAAAAATGAACGTGGAGTAGTAAAAACTCAACGGAGTATTGACAAAGGAATGGTGCAAAAATAAATTTACATTTTCCACTTCGATATTTCCCAATATCCTGCGTTACAAATACTCGTAATAGCGTTGCTATTTATCCGCAAGCGGTTCGCTACACTTAAATGCATCAATATGCATTTATTTTGCTTCGCAAAAATCGTTCACTCATGTTTTGTGCCTTGTCTATTAGAAAATCTCTTTTCAGAAATTTGTAACTTTATTTTTTCACCATCCCAAAGGCTTTACTAGGCATAAAAAACATGCTTAGTAAAGCCTTTTTTTTGTAGTATACGTTCCTTCATTATTTCATATAACAAATAACTAAAATGGTTAAAAAAATTTATTTCCCTTTTGACAAAAAAATGACAACTTTTAGTAACCCTAAAGCGTCTACAGGATATTAAATTAATGAACCATTTTCTTTAAACTTCAACTACTACTTTCCTAGAAAAATAATTTTCTACTGCTTCTCTTACCTACGGAGGCATTTAACTGCAATTTTATAATTAAAAAAAATGGAGAGATGCTCAGAATAAGGCATAATTAGCTTTATATGGGATAGATAGACAATGCAATCTATCGAAATATGTTAATTGATAGTAAGCCAATTTAATAAGTGTCGCAAAATATTATCTTTGCGCCCCATTTTCATTTTTTACTCAAAAAACATTTATTCTAGTACAACATTTCCTACATATATCAACTAGAAAATTTCAAACCAAAATCGAATTTATATTCACATAGTTAAACTTATATTAACAAATTTTAATCAAAGAATTTTTATGAAAAATGCAGTACTTTTTGTACTTACTTGCCTGTTGTATTTACAGCCAAGTTTTGCACAAAATTCCACAGATGTTCCTCCTCATCGAACCTGTGGAGCAAATCATTATGTTGAAAGCATGATGAGTGACCCTGACTTTGCTCGATTTATCGAAGAGCATCAGAATATGGTTCGCTATATTAGTAGTCAAGAACGACAATCCGCAGCTTGTGGTACGCCTCTTATTATTCCTGTAGCTATTCACTATAATAATAGTAATGGAGGCGGTATTACCCAAGCAAACGAAGCCTGTTTAATTGCAGCAGCTCAAACACAAATCGATCAATTAAACTTAGACTTCAGCTCTTGTAACGCTAACGTAAGCAACTTCTGCGATATGTCAGAAGCTTGCCCAAGTTTATACGACGAAGCAGCAATGCCAGATGATGGCGCATGTATTCAATTTTGTATAGGCGACCAAAACTTACCCAACGGGGAAGATAATATTGGTAACCTAGCCATTACCTATGGCGATTACTTATGGTCTGGCAACAACAGTGATACGGGTAATAACTGGGATGGCTTCTTAAACATTTTTGTAAGCGACGATCCGCCTCCTGGCTTTTCTAGTATTTTAGGAGTAGCACCTTTAAGTGGTGCTTCTAATCCTTCTGGTGATGGGGTATACGTAATTGCTTCTGCTTTTGGTGGTACAGGCGATCCTAATGGTTGTACATCAGGCGCGCAAATTGGCGGTGGTACTCCTTATAATGGAGGTGCAACCCTTACCCACGAAATTGGTCACTACTTTGGTTTACCACACACTTTTGATGGTGACGGAGTAGCAGATACACCTGCCTTAAACAGCCCTAACTACGGTTGTCCTACAACCAATACAGGAAGTTGTACGGTAAACAACTTAGCAAATGGGGTACCACAAAATGCCCACTATTTTAACTTCATGGATTATGTAAACGATGCTTGTATGTTTATGTTTACGGCTGGACAAGTTGCCGTAATGCAAAATACCATTGCTGCACAAGGCGTATGGGCAACCAATTCGGTATCCTGCTACGATCAATATCAAAGTGGTGCAACTACTTATAACTCTTGTCAAGGTGCTTGTGTAGCGATTCCTCCTGTTGCCGATTTTAATGTAAGCCCAGACCCGATTAATGTTTGTGCTGGCGGTACTGTATTTGTTACCGATGCCTCTTTAAATGACCCAACCGCTTGGACATGGACATTTTCAGGCGCAGGCGTTTCCCCTACAATGTCTACTACCCAAAACCCAGCTATTACAGTAGCTTCTTCGGGTACTTTAACGGTAACCTTAACGGCAACAAATGCAGAAGGAAGCGATATGAAAACCAGTACTTACACTGTAACGGTTGATAATAATTGTACTGATGGTTGTATTAACTTAACCAATGTAGATATAGCAGGTGATACACCTATTGTATATGCTTCTGATGGTACGGGTTTATTAAGCGGTAACAATAACTACGCAGATGAATCGAAAACTGAATTTTTCGATTTAGCCACATTGGGTTATGCCGCACCTGTTACTTTAACCGAAATCAACTTACAATTTGCTACTACAGGCAACCCAACAGGTACTGTAAATGTAGTAGTTTGGGCCGCCGATGGCGCAGGTGGTGCACCAGGTACGGTATTATATACTATCCCTTTACCTGTTTCTACTATTGTTGCTGATGTAACAGCCAGTAATTTAACTTCTATTGATTTAGCAAGTGCGCCTATTACGCTAACAGGCAACTTTTATATCGGTATTTCTGGTTTAGGAGCTTTAGGCGATGGCACAACAGATGCCGTTGGTTTAGTAACCAATACAAATGGTGAAACCAACCCAGGTACTGGATGGGAACAATTTAGTGATGGCACATGGACTAATTATAATGGAGCTAATAGCTGGGGGCTTAACGTATCTCACTATGTATTTGCCGAAATTATTCCTCAAGCACCAACCGCTGGTTTCGATATACCTGTAGACATTTGTGCTGGTGCAAATATTATATTAAGCAATACCTCTACTAATGGCGATACTTACGCCTGGACTTTTGCTAGTGGTACACCAGCTACTGCTAGTGTTGCGAATCCTAGTGTATCATTTGCTACTCCTGGCACTTATGCTATTGATTTAAGCGTTACGAATGCCTGTGGCGAAACAGACATGATTAGCCAAAATATTACCATTATTGATTGTAGTACCAATGAAGCAAACTGCCCAAGCTATGATCCAGCTACAGCATCTGCTATTGATATATGTGATGGAGGAAGTACTACAATTACAGCTACTGTTGTAGCTTGCGATGGAGGAAGTACTGGTGCAGGCAATCTAATAGTAGACGGTAGTTTTGAAATAGGTTCTCCTAGTACCGATTGGACTGAAAACTCTGCCGCTTTTGGCACTCCTTTATGTACAGCTGCAGCCTGTGGTGGCGGTGCTGCTAATACTGGCGACTGGTTTATATGGGGCGGCGGTGTTGCTGCTGGCGATAATGGTTTTGTAGAACAAAGTGTTACCTTCCCTACAGGTGGTGTAGCAACATTAGAGTTTTATATTAACTTTCCTTGTGGTACTGCTGGTAATACGGTTACTGTAGTAGTAGATGGCAATACCGAATTAACCATTACTGCAGATGATACAGCTCTTTGTGACTTAGGCTACCAATTAGTATCAGTACCATTAAATGCTTATGCCGATGGTGCTGCACATACCGTTCAAATTGCCTTTACTACTGTAGATGGACAAAACTTCTTTATTGATGATATTAGCATGTTAGCACCTGGCACGGTTCCTAGTTCTACAGTTACTGTTACTTGGATGGAAGATGGAACGATTATAGGCACACCTGTTTCTCAAGCATGTGGCGATATTAGCGAAACGTTTGCCTTAACCCACTCTGGCACTACTTGTGCGCCAGAAGTAGTTACCTTAAGCTATTCTGCTGCTTGTGATGATAATGCCTCTATTATTTCTACAGGAACTTTCGATGTAACTATTTACCCATTACCAGATGCATTAGCTACCTATTGGAGCGTTGCTGATGGCGAATGTGATGGCCCTGTAGTAAGTATTGATCCTGGTTGCGAAAGTGTTATCTCCGTAACACCTGTAGCTGGTAGTCCAACCTTCCCTGTTAACCCAGGCGATAATGGTACACTAGATTATGATGTAGTTTACAATGTGGGACCTTGTTGTGCTGATACCTTCACAGAAGTTATTTCTGATGCAGCATCAGGTACCGCAGTAGATGCCGAAGGAACTTGTGATCCAAATGTAGCAGGGTCTCGTGATATTTTCCCAATTACCTTTACAACTGCTCCAACACCTACAACCGTAGCAGCTTCCGGAGTTGGTGCTATTGGCGAGTTTTGTGTAGATGTAACAGCCTCCACTAATACTGCTGGATTATTAATTGCTTTAAATAACCCAACAAATGCTACTACAATTACAATATGGCAAGGAGGTAATTTTGGTGGTAATGATGGCAACACAACAGACACCAATGTGTCACTATGTATTGATGGCGCATTACTATCTGGCTTCTTTGTTGGCGAAGCAACTAATACTTGGGAAATAATATTACTAGATGCTGCTTGTGCTTTTGGCAATCCAACTACGGCTACACTAAATAGTGCTACGATAAGCATTAACGAAGCCGTAGCAGGTAATACTTGTGAGTTAACAGCAACAGCAGCTTATGACTGTATTATCGAATGTCCAGTCGTTGCTGATGTAACGGCTTCTACTACTGATGCATGTGTTGGTGATTTCATTACTTTATCAGCCGTTTTAGATAATGCTGATTTAGGAACCGTTAATTGGACTTTACCAGACAATAGCGTTATTACAAGTGCAACAACAAATGTAATTGCAGCTACTACTTCAGGTTGTACCGAAACGGTAGATTATGCTTATGAAGTAATTTGTAACGATAACCAATCTGTAGTAACATCTGGTGTTTTAAGTGTTAATATTTATCCTGCCATTACCGCCACTGTTACTACCAACGATTGCGACAATAGTATCTCTATGGATTGCCCAGAATTTACTGCTACTTGGACAGACAGCCAAGGCGGTTCTGGAAATGGCCTTACTTATACAGCAGCTACAGCTACTGCAGGTTTAACAACTTATACCATAACCAATACTGCTGCACCTGCTGCTTGTGCATCTGCTACTTTTGATGCAGCTTATAACTGTGCAGCAGCTTGTCCAGCCTTTACTACTGCAAGCATTTCTTCCAACGCTATTTGTAATGGCGAAACGGTTGACTTAACAGCCGTTTTATCGGATGCTACCTTAGCAACCATCACTTGGACTTTACCAGATGCGACTACCTTAACAGGCAATGCCATTACGGTAACTCCTAGTATTACTGGCTGTACTGAAACATTAGACTATACTTATGAAGTGGTTTGTAATGACAACCTATCTGTTTTAGGTTCAGGCACTTTATCGGTAACCGTTTATCCTGCTATTACAGCAACCGCTACTCCTGGGGCATGTACCGCATCTATCTCGCAAGACTGCCTAGACTATACCGCTACTTGGATAGATGGGGATGGCATCTCAGGAACAGGATTTAGCTATACTGCTAATAGCAATACCATAGGTACAGTTACCTTTACAGTAGAAAATGCGAATGCTCCTGCGTCTTGTAATGCTGCAACTTTTACGGCTGATTACGACTGCCCAGCCAACTGCCCAACTTTTGTATCAGACAATGCTAGTGCAGTAGACGTTTGCGATGGCGAATCGGTAACTTTAACTGCAACAACTAGTGATGCAAGTTTAGCAACGGTTTCCTGGTCTGGACCAGCAGGTACATTTACAGGTGAGTCTTGGACCTTTATGCCTACAGCTAGTGGTGCTTGTACAGAAACACAAACTTATTCTTACTCTGTAATATGTACCGAAAACCAAGCTATTTTAGCAAATGGTAACTTTGTTATTACCGTATCTCCAGCTATTACTGCAAGCGCTACTAATGGCACCTGCACGGCTTCTATCTCACAAGATTGTGCTGATTATACCGCTACTTGGATAGATGAGGATGGGCTTTCTGGAAATGGATTTAGCTATACCGCTGCTAGTAATACAGTAGGAACAGTTACCTTCACCGTAACGAATCCTAATGCTACTGCGACTTGTAGTAGTGCCGCATTTACTGCCAGCTACGATTGTCCAGCCGACTGTCCAACCTTTACAAGTGCCGATGCTAATGCAACTGATTTTTGTGATGGTGATGCAGTAACTTTAACCGCTGTTGTAAGCGATGCAAGTTTAGCAACCATCAACTGGAATGGACCTGCTGGTACTTTTACTGGCGATGTATGGACCTTTAATGCTGCTAGTACTGATTGTGTAAGCGCACAAGATTATAGTTACGAAGTTATTTGTAACGAAACATCAGGTGTAATTACTTCGGGGATGCTTAGTATTAATGTATATGGTGCAATTACTGCAAACCCTACTAATGGCGGATGCAATGCATCTATATCGCAAGATTGCCCTGATTACACTGCTACTTGGGTAGACGGTGATGGACTTTCTGGATCTGGATTTAGCTATACGGCCGCTACAGGTGCTATTGGAACCGTTACCTTCTCGGTAAGCAGTCCAAATGCTCCTGCTACATGTAATATGGCTACCTTTACGGCTACTTACGATTGCCCAGTAGGATGTCCAACCCTTATTGATGCAACCGCTAGTGCTACTAGCTTATGTGATGGTGATGCAGTAACCTTAACCGCTAACATTAGCGATGCAACTGCTGCAACCGTAACATGGACAGGTACAGGTACGAGCTTTACTGGTGATACATGGACATTTAATGCCGCTAGTGCTGATTGTGTAAGCGCACAAGATTATAGTTACGAAGTTGTTTGTGATGCGACTTCTACAGTAATTGGCTCGGGTACACTTAGTATTAGTGTTTATGGTGCAATTACCGCAACCGCTACTAATGGCGCATGTGTCGCTTCTATCTCACAAGACTGTGCTGATTATACCGCTACTTGGGTAGATGGGGATGGTAATTCTGGAAATGGATTTAGCTATACGGCTGCTACAGGTGCTATCGGAACTGTTACCTTCTCGGTAAGTAATCCTAACGCTCCTGCTACTTGTAATGCCGCTACCTTTACAGCCGATTACGATTGTCCTGTAGGTTGCCCTACGTTTATTGATGCAACTGCTAGTGCTACTAGTGTATGTGATGGGGATGCAGTAACCTTAACTGCAAACATCAGCGATGCTAGTTTAGCTACCGTTAACTGGACAGGCGCAAGTACCTTTACTGGCGATACTTGGACTTTTAACGCTGCTAGTGCCGACTGTGTAAGCGCACAAGATTACAACTATGAAGTTATCTGTAACGAAACATCAGGTGTAATTGGTTCTGGTACAATTAGTATTACGGTTTATGGTGCAATTACTGCAACGGCTACTAATGGCGCATGTGCCGCTTCTATCTCACAAGATTGTGCCGATTATACCGCTACTTGGGTAGATGGGGATGGCAACTCTGGAAATGGATTTAGCTATACGGCTGCTACAGGTGCTATCGGAACCGTTACCTTCTCCGTAAATAATCCTAATGCTCCTGCTACTTGTAATGCTGCTACCTTTACAGCCGATTACGATTGTCCTGTAGGTTGCCCTACGTTTATTGATGCAACTGCTAGTGCTACTAGTGTATGTGATGGGGATGCAGTAACCTTAACTGCAAACATCAGCGATGCTAGTTTAGCTACCGTTAACTGGACAGGCGCAAGTACCTTTACTGGCGATACTTGGACTTTTAACGCTGCTAGTGCCGACTGTGTAAGCGCACAAGATTACAACTATGAAGTTATCTGTAACGAAACATCAGGTGTAATTGGTTCTGGTACAATTAGTATTACGGTTTATGGTGCAATTACTGCAACGGCTACTAATGGCGCATGTGCCGCTTCTATCTCACAAGACTGTGCTGATTATACCGCTACTTGGGTAGATGGGGATGGCAACTCAGGAAATGGATTTAGCTATACGGCTGTTGCAGGTGCAATTGGTACAGTAACCTTCT
>JAHDBT010000092.1:0-8296 GCA_020630215.1 Bacteroidota bacterium | reverse complement strand
GGAAATGGATTTAGCTATACGGCTGTTGCAGGTGCAATTGGTACAGTAACCTTCTCCGTAAGTAATCCTAATGCTCCTGCTACTTGTAATGCTGCTACCTTTACAGCCGACTACGATTGTCCAGTAGATTGTCCAACCTTAAATGGAGCAAGTGCTACTGCTAATGATTTTTGTGAAGGCGAAGAGATTGTATTAACTGCTGACATTAGCGATCCTAATGGTGTAACAGTAAATTGGACAGGTCCTGCTGGCACCTTTACAGGTACGGCTTGGACATTTATGGCTGCTAGTAGCAATGGATGTACCGATATGCAGACTTATAACTATGAGGTTATTTGTAATGCTAATAGTACTGTACTAGGAACAGGTATTGTTACTCTTAGTGTTTATCCTACCATTACTGCTACCCCAACTAATGATGGTTGTTCTGCATCAGTAAGCCAAGATTGTCCAGAATTTAGTTTTGCTTGGACAGATGGCGATGGTGTGATGGGTGCTGGTAGTACTTATAATGCAGCTTCTGGTTTGGCAGGAAACGTAACTTTTACTGTAAGTAATATAGGCGCACCTGCTGCTTGTAGCAGTGCAACATTTACGGCTGCCTACGATTGTCCAGGCAATTGTCCAACCGTTGTTAGTAGTGATGCACTTGATGCTTGTGATGGCGATCAAGCAACAGTAAGTATAACTTTAAGCGATAACACTTTAGCTACAGTAAACTGGTCGGGTGCAGCAGGCACTTCAACTGGCGAAAGCTGGACATTTGCTGCTACAAGTGCTAGTGGGTGTACAGAAGTACAAACATATACTTACGAAATTGTTTGTAGCGATACGGGTACTACTGTAAGTACAGGAACTGTTAATGTAACCGTATATCCTATTATTACAGCAGTAACTACCGATGGCGGATGTTCTGCTTCTATTACACAAGCTTGTCCTGAATTTACGGCAACTTGGGTAGATACTGACGGCAATACAGGAGCCGGCTTTGTTTATACTGCGGGTGCAAATGTTACTGGTACGGTAAGCTTTACCCTAAACAATAATAATGCTCCTGCTGATTGTAGCAGTGCTGGTACTTTTGATGCGATTTACGGTTGCACTTGCGACGCGCCCAATGTTATTGCCAACAATATTTGTAACAACCTAGGAGATACGGAATTCTATATTGATGTAACAGTAAGTTTTGGTAGCGGTACAAGCTATACCGTTAGCAACAATGGTGGCGCACCAAACGCAATCATCAATACCGATGGTGGCACTACACAAATAGGACCATTTGCCAACGGAACAGCAGTAGATGTAACCGTAACCGACGATAATGATGCTAGTTGCGTAATTATTGAACCTGGCATTATAGGCAATTGCTCAACAGATTGTTTATTAACCGCAGTAGCAAATTCTAACCAAGGAGACAATGGCGGTATTGGTACTTACTACTACAACAGTGTTACTATTGACATTATGAATGGCGCAGCACCTTATACATTTACATGGGATAAAATGGGTTATGTTCGCCATACTGTACTTGACGATGCAGTTGCCGTTATTTACTCAGATGAGGCTACTTGGACCGTAACTATTACAGATGCCGACGGCTGTTCTACGATTGTAATGCACCAACAACAAAACTTACCATTAAACATTGTTGATTATACTGTAGGTGCTGACACAGGTACTAATACGGGTAGTATTGATATTATGTTAGTTGGTGGTTCTGGCAATTATACTTACCAATGGGCGGGTCCTGATAATTATACCAATACGGTTGAAGACCCATCTGGTTTAGCAGCAGGATGGTATACCGTAACGGTAAGTGATACTGGTACTGGCGAAACAACTATTGGTTGGTACTGGGTAGAACCTGCACGTAGAGGTAGAGGTAAATTAACCGATGCCGATATTATGATGCAAACAGCACCAAATCCATTTAGTACTACTACTACTATCGCTTTTAGTTTGCCAATAGCAGAGCAAGTACAAGTACAAATTTTCGACATCAGCGGCAAGCAAATCAGCACCTTATTTAATGGTGCTATAGATGCTGAAGCGAACTATAGCATTTCCTTTGATGCCAATGGTTTACCAAGCGGTATGTACATTTGCAAACTAAGTACTAGTACTGGTGTTAGTAAATTTGAAAAATTGGTTATTGCCAAATAGGGCTTTATCTGAAAAAAAAATCCTGTAGGGATTTAAATTAAACTACTATGCCCGAAATCAACTATTTTAGTTGGTTTCGGGCATTTTTTATGTTTAATTAAAAAATGTAGGTGGTAGCAATAACCTACTATTTTTCCCCTAATCTAAGTCTTAAACAATTCCCTTCATGTCATACTACAAACAATTTTAGTAGTAAATTTGCCCTCTCCCAATTTTTTTCCTAAATTGAATCTCAGAAAACAAAAAAATTAGTTATCAATTGATGAAGCAATCCATCAAATAATACCATCATCATGAAATATTTGTTGCAATTAGCCTTGCTAGTAAGCATCCTTAGCATTTTTACCTTACTCCCAGCCTGCGAGGAAGTACCTCCAGCAATTGACCTAACCGAACCAGAAGAGGAGCCAGAGGATACGCACACTATAACCATAGATACTTCCGATGCTTTTTTCTTAAAAGTAGATAGTGTTTTTGAAAGTGCTGAAATTGACCCAGTACAAGAACAAATCGTATTAATTGAAGAATTTACAGGCGTGCGTTGTGTAAACTGCCCCAAAGGTCATGATATAGCAGCCGACCTCATCGAACAAAACGATGGACGAGTACTTGCCATGGCTTTACATGCAGGCTTTTTAACCACCCCCTACCCAGAAAGCACACAAGAGTTTGCCATTTCAGAAGCACAAGCCATTCATGATTATACTGGCACTCTAGCAGTTCCTTCTGCTTCTATTAACCGAACCGTGTTTGATGGCGAACAACAACCCTCCATTTTAAATGTAAACGCTTGGGGTGGAAAAGTAGCACAAGCTTTAACAACGACTCCTCCCGTAAATTTGTATGTTTACAAGGAGTACAACCCAGAAACTCGTCAATTAAGTGTGTGGGTGCAACTGCGATACACACAAACAGTATTAGAACCCAATTATATCACCGTAGCTATTTCCGAAGGTGGCATCATCGACCCACAACTTGTACCAGATGGCGCATCTAGCAAGGTTGAATTGGCCTACGAACACAACCATGTAATGCGTGATTTACTTACCTCCAATACAGGAGATTTAGTAGATACCGCAACAAACGTACGTACTGTTTATATTCAATCGTTTAGTAAAACATTACCAACTGATTGGGATGCCCAACACTGCGAGGTAATTGCCTATGTACATTATGCAGGTGAAGACAAATCTATTTTACAAGCAGGTAGTGTGTATGTAGAGGACGAATAACAAATCTTTTTTCAAATTATTTTACAGCCAACATTTTCAAACCTTAGAAAATGTTGGCTTTTTTTATTACCTATGGGTTTCTGTTTTTTGCTAATTCTAAAATTTTTTTTTTCCTAATTAAAAAAAACAAAAACCTCCTATAACAAAAGGCTACTTCTTTACTCTTTGCATAAATAAATAACACATTTAATTATCCTTCTCTTTTTTACTGCCTACTAACGAACTTGTAAGCAAGTATTATCGAAATAAAACCGCTAACAAAGTCCTAATTTATCCATAATCATCTATGTTAACATGTTGCTACCTATTGTTATAAAACGCTTGGGATTGCTAGTTTAGCTTTAAAAAATAATTCCTTATTACTTCCCCTCATTTTTTGCATTTCCTATCTTGCAAAACCAAAGCCAAGCAGATTTCAACACACTACATGCAAGCTTTTACCACTCAATCATCACTAAACTTGTTACTCAACAACCCATTACTCAACAACCCAAATTTTTTAACAATTATGCTAATAGACAAAAAATCTATTGGGGTTTTATTATGCCTTTTATGTTTACCAATAATCACTTTTGCACAATGGAATAAAGATGCAGGACTCCTAAAATCGTATACTGATAACAGCACCATCACTGTCAGTTCTGGCAACAGTTCTTGGAAAATAACCGATAACGATAAAGATACTTTTTGGAGTTCTGATGCACCTTTGCCTAGCGGATATGTTAGTAACAAAACACAAAACTTTTTTTACGATTTAGATTACGAGAGCTCGGATTTTTCGTGGTTAGGTTTTATTAATGACGGTGATGTAGGTACTGGCAGCACAGTAGAGCAAGAAACAGGTAATGAAGCTTTTGTAGAATTTGATTTTGATACCCCTATTTCTATACATCGTCTACTAATAAAAGCAGTAGCAGAAGATGCGATTCGCATTTATTTTACCACAACTACTGGCGGAACCTATCAAGCAGGCGGTTATTATCCTGGAGAAAGTTACAGTACTAAAAATTTTACCTTGTATGTTGACAATATTGTAAAAGTACGCCTAGCAAGTAGCAAATCTTTTAAACTATTTGAAATTGCAGCGACCAAAAAATTTCCGACCGAAAGTGTAGTGATTGATTTGTACACCAGCAAATCTATTGGTTGGGTGGATACTCGGCACCGTTCGCCAGATGCACATTCGGTAAAGCTGCTGCTAAGTGAAAATGGTACAGATTGGCAATTGATCCGCTACCTCGATCCTAATGCCGTACATACGGTACCTACCGAAGTTAACCCACCGATTAATGCTCGCTATATTAAAATGGAATTTGATGTAGACAACAGAGATTGGGCAAAAGCAACCTTATGGGAAGTAGATGCCTACGATAAAAATGGCCCTTTTGGCCCAATGCCCTACGGAACGGCTAATGGAAATACAATGGGCGAGTTACTAGGATTAAATGCCATATGGGGCTGGGGATACAACAAAGTAGCGTCTGATTTGTGGAATGGACAAGGGCCGTATTTACACAACCGTTGGGCATCAAATGCTCGTAATTTTCACAATATGTGGTGGGATGTAACCGACCCCGATCACGTACCCGATTTTGAAGCAATGGGCAATGGCGAAGGCACCGAAGTTTTAGGATGGCTTAACTGGGATCAAGAATACAGCGGCTGGCAAGATGCTGGCTTTAAGGTAGATGTAAGCATTCAGTTTACCAAAAACAGATTCCCAGAAAATGTTTGGGCCGATCCTTTTAATGCTGCTTACCGTTATGGCTATGCTTTTGCCAGGCATTTTGGACCTACCTATGGTAATGGCACGGTAGATATTGTGGAAGTAGGCAACGAACCTTGGACCTACTCCGACCAATTTTATCAACAAGTACTTCACGGCATGGCTAAAGGATTTAAAACTGCCGACCCTAATCTAACTGTTCTTCCTTGTGCCTTGCAAGCCACCTATAAAACCCCTCAAAATGGCAACAATGGAAATTATATGGGTGCGAAAATACCGAGTTATGCCGCTAAATATTTAGATGGCTTAAATGCCCATCATTACAGTTATTTATACCAAGCAGATGGCACTAGAAAAGCGGTACATCCAGAACACCCCCGTTCGGAAATACGGGCCTTAATCAACACCATTAGATTTAGAAACGAAAACATGCCCAACAAACCCATTTATGTAACCGAATGGGGATGGGACAGCAGCGGACAAGGCGAAGATTGTACGCACCAGGAATGTGTGAGTGAAAAAGCACAAGCTTTATATGCGGTTAGGGCTGCCCTAATGTATGCACGATTAGGTGTAAAACAGCTCAATTGGTTTTTCTATGCTAATTTAGATGGTAACGGCCCATCGTCTATTTATAACCGTTCGGGCTTAACAAGCTCTGTAGAATCGGGCTTTAAAAAGAAACGGTCTTTTTATGCTTTTGAAGCTTTAAAGACTCGCCTGGGCAACCAACGTTTTTACAAAGTACTACAAGAAGATGAGGATGCTTGGGTATATTTACTTAAAGAACCAGGCAGTAATCACCCCAATTACCTAGTAGCCTGGCGGCCGGTAGATGCGGGTAATACTGTTTATAAAGATATAGAGGTACCACTAGATGCTTGGCCTACACAAGCTTGGGAAATTAAAGGCGTAACGACCTACGGTTCTGGCACAGGCACACCACAGTACAGTTCGGGAAATATAAAATTGCGTATATCCTCTGTACCCTTAGTAGTAAAACTAGCACCTCAGTCAAGCACTAACAAACAAGATATTTCGCCCACTTGCAATAACTTTTGGAAGGTATTTTACAATAACGACAACAACAGCCTTTCCCTACGCTATCAGTACGAACAAGATAGTACCATAGAATTATTGGTTTACAATACGATGGGTAAATTAGTAAGCCCTCCAATTAAACAGTTTTTTAGCCAAGGCGAACACCAAATGAGTTTTGATATTCCTAAGCTTGGTAAAGGCGTATATCTTTGCCAATTAAAAGTGGATGATGGCACAAGTTGTACGCAAAAATTGTTGGTACAAGTGCAATAAAAAAACCCGCCTAAAATAAAGGTAATACAAAGCCCTACTATTTTTTTTAAAGATAGTAGGGCTTTGCTGTTGTTTTAAGCATTTATTTTAAGTGGGTTTATATTTTTTAGTGGATGGTCGTTTGTTGCATGTCTGTTACTTACGTATACTTCCTCCTCCTAAAAAAATTATACCCTATCCCAAAAAACACCACCAATAAAATCGGCAAAACTAAATTCAGCATTTGCCATTTGCCTCCTTCTAGGGCTACTCGTTGTTTATCGAGCAAACGCAATTTTACGTCTTTTGAGCGAGCTTCAATAATGCCAAAATCATCCGTCAACCATTCAATGGCATTTAGGAGGAAAGCTTTATTGGAAAAAATTTGATCGGCATATTTGTAGTAGCCTAGTGGGGTGGTGCGGCCTGTTTTTCCATCAATACCATTGCGTATAATATCGCCATCCGATACGACTACCATTTTAGTAGCTTTACTTTTTTCTCGGTAACTCACATCCTCCAAAGTATCAATCATTTGCATGGTCGATTCGTCGATGCGGTTTTTAAAGAGAGAGGTAAACTCTCCTTCTAAAGCTACGGCAATGGGAACAGAACCTGTGCTAAAATTAATATTCGCATCAATATTTTGCCGCATATCATTCACATCTACTTTTATAGGCGAACTAAAAATACGGCTGCGTGGCGAGGTGCGTAATAAAACCGATTTTTTAATGCGGTCTTTGGTTTTAATCGTATCAATGGTACTAGCAAAACGGGTGAGGATGGGACCAATGTTTTTAGAAATTGGATGCTTGGGATTGCCATTGGTTAACACGGGAAAATACGGCCACTCAAAAGGCTGGAAATTGGTAGCATTGCCATATTGGTCGAAACCTGTGGCTAAAGGAATAACGGTACATTGTCTATCCTGCACCAAGTCAAAGTTAATTCTAGCACCGTATCTAAACAGTTGGTCTTCTAACTTTAAGCCGTAATCCATTGCTATAAATGAGCCGTTGTTGTTCATTAAACTGTCTATGCTGCTGGCCATATTGTCTATCAGCCACAACATTCTGCCGCCGTTCATAATGTATTGGTCGAGCTTAAATTTGTTGCTGTCTTCAAAGGGCTGGGTAGGCTTGGCTACAATGGCTACTTGGTATTTAGGAGGGATGTAAAGGACTTCTTTTAAGTTTAAGCGTTTTACCACATAAAACTTCGACAAAGCCACTTCCATATCTCGCATCTTCTTGCTTTCGAGTTCGCCATGCCCTGTAATAAACGCTACCGCTGGGCGAGTTTTTCGCTGTAGTTTTTGAATGGCGTTGGCTATCTGATATTCTAGTTTACCAATAGAATTATTAAGCGTTTCTTCTGCCCCTCGTCCTTGTTGTTCATCTAGCAAAGCAATCGGCTGTTCTCGTCCTTTATAGCTCAACATTGCCGAAGGAAAAATTACCTTCTCCGAATACCCTTCTTCGTTCTGAATTAAGTTTTGTGGCGTTAATCCTTTTTCCATCAATTGCTCTACCACCCTCATCCTATCCTTGCCATCTACCCCATCAAAAGGATCGACAAATTCGTACTCCAACATATTGCCAGAATAGGCTCTAAACTCATTCAACATTTCGAGGGTGCTGTTTCGCAGTCGCTTAAATCCTGCTGGAAATTCGCCTTCCAAATATACCTGTACATACACTACATCATCCAAATCATAGAGGAGATTTTTGGTCGGTTCGGTAAGGGTAAAACGTTTTTCTTTGGTAAGGTCTATTCGTTCGTAAAACATCAGTCCCGCAGCAACCACATTGGCTACAATAAGGATGCTTATTAGTACAATAACTTTTAATATAGATTGAGCTTTTTGGCTTGATTTCATTGG
>JAHDBT010000711.1 GCA_020630215.1 Bacteroidota bacterium | reverse complement strand
TTTTGCGTTAGTTTTAACGAGCCAAATGTGCAAAAATGCTCGACATGCTTACCTACCAATAATTCTACTGTCAAATCCAAGTACAGCCCCAAATTATATAGTTAAATTGTTGTATGGCTAAATTGTTATTTGCTTGCTGATACAAGCTAGGAAAGATGCTCCATAAGGATAAACCTAATTTGCCAATAAAACAAGATGCCAAAGGTAGTAATAGTTTTTTACTTCAAAAAGTTCCTGACGAGGAATTTAAAAGTAAAATGAACTTTAATTTGCCCTCAAAGTAAAATCTCCCAATCCTAGGTATACTTATTCAAAAAATGACTACATTACTAGTCAAAATCTACCCAATGTAGAAAAGCTAGGCATCGCACTACTTTCTACCTTCTACAAAAGTACGTTCTACTAATATCAAACAACTATGGATTACGGATTTCTTTCCCTACTACCACCACTAATCGCCATTGTGCTGGCCATTAAAACCAAGCAAGTATACCTATCGCTAATGGCAGGAATATGGCTAGGCTATATGATTATTGCCGACTGGAATTTTATAAATGGCACTTTGGCAAGTATAGAGGCATTGGTAAAAGTTTTTGAAGATGCTGGCAACACTCGCACCATTATGTTTGGCGCATTGGTTGGTGCTTTAATTGTGTTTATTCAACGGTCGGGTGGCGTAGATGGATTTATTATTTTTGTACAAAAACTACTCACCAAATACGAGCAAAAAAGACCAGGGAAAAATAAACAACTCATCCTTTTTTTTACTTGGCTTACGGGTTTACTTATTTTTGTGGAGTCCTCCATTTCTGTACTAACCGTTGGCGCACTGTACCGACCTCTCTACGATAAATACGGTATTTCCAGAGAAAAATTAGCCTACTTAGCAGACAGTAGTTCCGCACCTTCTTGCATTTTAATTCCTTTTAATGCTTGGGGCGCATTTATTATGGGCTTGCTGGCCGCACAAGGATTTGGCGATCCGTTTGCCGTTTTGGTGCAAACCATTCCCTACAATTTTTACCCCTTTCTAGCCCTAGCTTTAGCCCTCTTCCTAATAGGGCGAGATACCGATTTTGGTCCCATGAAAAAAGCCGAAGAACGCATTCGTACCACAGGAAAAATTTTAGCCGATGGCGCACAACCCATGATTTCGGAAGAGCTAACAACCGTAGTTACGAAGCCAGGTATTGTGCCTAAAGTAAAAAATATGTTGTTGCCTTTATTGGTCATGATTGTAATGATGCCTACGATGTTAGCCTACACGGGTTGGACCGAAGCACTCGCACAAAAACCTGATAGCGGATTTTTAGGAATGGCTTTGTTTGCAATAGGGCAGGGTTCTGGTTCAACGGCGGTATTAATTTCGGTACTTAGCTCCTTGGTTTTTGCGGCTGTTTTGTATACCATACAAGGTTTATTTTCGCTTAAAGAATTAGTAGATTTAAGCCTTAAAGGAATTGCTGGTTTAATGCCTTTAGCCTTACTTATGCTGTTTGCCTTTGCTATTGGAACGGTGTGCAAGGAATTACATACGGGACAGTATGTGGCAGAGGTAGCGAGTCAATGGTTAAGCCCTGCGCTAGTGCCGTTTATGGTATTTTTGGTGAGTTGTTTTATTGCCTTTAGTACTGGCACAAGCTGGGGAACGTTTGCCATTATGATTGCCATTGCTGTACCTATGGCTCAAAGCATGGATGCTCCCATTTTAATGACCATCGCCGCATCCCTAGGAGGTGGTATTTTTGGCGACCATTGTTCGCCCATCAGCGACACTACCATTCTCTCTTCAATGGCTTCCGCCTGCGACCATATTGACCATGTGAAAACACAATTGCCCTATGCTTTATTTGCTGGAATACTAGCGGCTGTTTTTTATTTGGTAGGTGGGTTTTTGAGTGTGTAAAAACTGGTGAATTGTTAAGGTCGTAGGACTTATTAGTTTAGACCTTACTACTTTACAACAGGATTTTAAATCGAAGTTAATAAACAAGGGAAAAGGAAATTACCTACTATGCCATTTTTCGGGATTTTCTCTAACGCCGAAAACAGCAATAATAATAATAATTTTCTCTGTATGATTTATTTTGTAATGAATCATGTAAGGGAAGGTTTTCGTTAGGCGAACTCTCACATCATCGTAGCGTACTGCAGAGGCTTCGGGATGTTTCATTATAAAAGTTACTTCATTACGAATTTGCGTTGTAAATTTTTTACCTAATCCTTTTTGTTTATCGTTGTACCATTGAGCAACATGGTTAATGTCTTGTTTAGCCAAAGGTAATAGTTTAGCGGTATACTTTTTCATAAGTGGGTTTCAATATCATCTAAAGCAGTATCAAAATCAATTGCTTGCTTAGGATTTTGTTTGTAGGATGTTATACGTTCTTGTACCATGTCTTTGTGCCATTGTGGAATGACAGGAAAGTCCTCTTGTAAAATGTCTTCTGCAATAGCTTTAAACTTTTCCATTAATTTATTCCATTCACTAATAGGAATAAATACACCAGTTGTTTGTCCATTGCTATCAGAAATATATTGTAAATTCATAATTGTATGGTTAATTTTTTCACCTCAAGCCTAAGTATTAAAAATAGACCTTATTTAAGATTTAATACTTTTATCGAGCGATATTATCAATTCTATAACTCATAAAGCCTTACAAATTTACTACAAAAGACGAAGAAAGTCAAGCATTTAATATAATACATCGTTAAGGCGAACTTTCCATTTTAAATTCTACCTAAAAATCCATAACTTCACCGCATCAACTAGTGGTTCAGAACCTAAGTTTCTGATGATTAAGTCGCAGGATTTTTTTTCTGCTACAAGGCATTGCGAGGGAGCATAGCC
>JAHDBT010000710.1 GCA_020630215.1 Bacteroidota bacterium | reverse complement strand
AATAGATAAAATAATAAATATGGAAATGCACAAAACCTAATGTGGTTTAGTATAACCTGTTGTAGCCCTAGTGTTGGATGGAGGTATTTGTAAATGAAAAGATAAACGCCTAGCTTTTGCAAAATTGCACTATAATAAAAAACACGCTGCTAGTAATTACCAACAGCGTGTTTTATTAATTCAATAACAAAAATATAATATGCTTTATCTTATGCATTTACTAAAGCCGCACTTTTTACGGTTGCAATAATACGAGCCGTAATTTGGTAAGGATCGCCATTTGAGGCGGGGCGGCGGTCTTCTAAGTAACCTTTCCAATTGTTTTGCATTACCGCAATAGGAATACGAATAGAAGCTCCCCGGTCGCTTACGCCATAGCTAAATTGGTCGATGCTTTGGGTTTCGTGCAATCCTGTTAGGCGTTCGTTATTGTATGCGCCATATACGTCGATATGTTCTTTATGGGTAGGGCGGAAACTTTCGCAAATGGCGGTAAACAATGCTTCTCCTCCTACTTCTCTCATTTCTTTATTAGAAAAATTGGCGTGCATACCAGAGCCATTCCAATCGCCTTTTACAGGTTTTGGGTGTAGGTTTACAGTTAACCCATAGTCCTCCGAAATGCGGTATAATAAATAGCGAGATGCAATTAAATCATCTCCTGCTTTTTTAGCCCCTTTACTAAACACTTGGTACTCCCATTGTCCTAGCATTACTTCTGCATTAATGCCTGTTAACTGAATGCCTGCTGCTAAACAAGTGTCTAAATGCTCTTCTACTAATTGGCGGGCAGCTACATTGCCATTTCCTACCGCACAATAGTAAGGGCCTTGTGGTTCGGGAAATCCATCTTCGGGAAATCCTGCTGGTTTAGCACCATCCATTAATACATATTCTTGTTCAAAACCAAACCAAAAATCGGGATCGTCTTCTATTAAACTACGGGTATTAGATGCATGAGGAGTGCCATCTGGATTTAGCACTTCGCAAACCACTAAATAAGCATTCACCCTAGCAGGATCTACATAAACCGCCGCTGGCTGTAATAGACAATCGGACGAGTGCCCTTCTGCTTGTTTAGTAGAACTTCCATCGAATGACCATACTGGCAGGTCTTTTGTGCTACCATCGTAGTTATCTAAAAACAACACTTTAGTTTTACTTCTTAAACGTGGCTCTGGCTGGTAGCCATCTACCCATATATACTCAAATTTAATTGCTGACATGATTTTATTCTTTAATTTTTTTTACTAAAAAAACATTTTTATTCAAGCTTACAAGGTTATTTAACGAATAAATGCTTCAATAGTTGCAAATTTACAACCATTTTTGGCAAAAAATCAAATTTTTTATTCAAATTATTCATAATTTTTTTTAACTAATTAATAAAAACAGAAAAAGCAACAACAATACTTTTTCCGTACTGCTGCTGCTTAAAACCTTACTTATCTCTTTATTTTTTGCTAGAAAAGTTCGACCTGTTTATCTAAGCGGTTGACACTTTTTTTGGTAGATAGTAGCGGGTACTTGGTATATAGACGGTTCTGTTTTGCTACCCTGTGGTAATAGTGTCAGGTACTTTTCCTTGTTTGCTAAACATGTCAAAAGTTCTAGTACAAAATATTTTGGTTGGTGTAGTAAAATAAATTAAACTGCGAGTTTTTAGGGTTGCCATTTGCATCGTAAGTATTGATAAATACATCAGTGCCACTTGTTGGATTTTTGTACCAGCGACTTACGGTTGCATAAGTATTTTGTTGCCCATAAGCCGTTGCAATTGCCATAGAACTGTTTACGTGTTTTACCCCACCTAATGTTACTTTATAAGCACCTGTTCCTATTTTGGTAATTTTAATGGTGCTGCTTGCATTGTTTTTTGAATAAGTTGCTCTAGGCGTATACGGACTTGTAGCGATTGCATTGTTGCCCCATACGAAAGCGCCATAGTCGGAAGCTTCGCCATAACCAGCTTGTCCAATATTAAAATCGTTGATAAAGCTTACTACAAAACGGCTATCTTTAGGAGTACCATTCATATCGGTCATTTGTACATTAATAGTTGCATCACCGTTTGGAGATACGCCCCATCCTAAAACTCTAGCTCGGCGTGCTATGCTGCCATAAGGGGTTACTAGCACCGTTCCTTTTTTTCCTGTATAAGTATCTGGTTTTACCCCTTTAAAAATTACTTGGTAGCGTCCTGGAGTTGATTTACTTACGGTAATTGCTCCTCCTGCCGAATTGTCTTTATAACCATGACTTACCGTGCCCGTACCATTTACCCAAGTATAAGCACCACTTGCATTGTCTTCTTTATAAAAAAGGATAACAAATTGCCCATCTTTTGCACTGCCTGCACTATCAAAAGCTTTTACATTTATTACTAAGTTGCTTCCTTCCGAACCCCAACTTACCACTTGTACGCTGTGATTACCTCCATACGCTACGGCATGTGCTGCTCCTGCATAATTGCTGCCCATATTAGGAATTCTAACTTTGTAGTTGCCTTTCCCAATTCGTTGCCCAGTTAATGCGCCCCCTTTTGAGTTAAATTGATAGGCAGCATTTAAAGTAGAGGAACTGCTAGTAGGTTGATCAAACCATCCCCAAGCTCTTGCTGGTTCTGCTTGTACTTGACCAAAAGTTGTAACTAATAAAATGGCGAAACTGATGATTGAAATTAATGCTTTCATGATTTGAGATTTTGTATTGTTATTGAATTGTTTTCAATGTTGTGTAATTGCTTACACCTAGAGAATGCAAATCAGGAAAAAAGGTAATCAGGTGAGGAAGTAGAAAGTACTTTTGTAGCAGGTATACTCAACCACATCGGGTTTTGTGCAAATAGTTGTTTAATGTTTACATCAAG
>JAHDBT010000091.1:13562-18018 GCA_020630215.1 Bacteroidota bacterium | reverse complement strand
ACATGCGATGTTTCTTCCATTACCTTACGTGCCACCGAAATAGGATGCTTAATATGCTCCAAAAAACTTACTGCACCGCAATTCCCCTTATAATCCATAATACAAGCGTCGAGGGTAACATGTCCATCTCGGTCAGGCAATCCGCCTAGGCCTACGCTCATACTTTCGGGATCAGCTTCGGGTACTTTTACGCCCATCTCTACGGCATCAAGCGCAGTACCGCCATGTTTAATAATTTCCCAAGCTACTGTATTGGCAGGCAATCCATGATTCCAAGTAGAAATAACAATAGGAAAAGGTTGTTGGGTGCTTAACATTTCCTCGTTCACTTTTTTTTCGGATAATGGCACCTTCGCTTTACTGGTAAAACTACTTAAACTCAATCCGAGTGTGCTTAAAATAGAGCTCGACAAAAATCTTCTTCGGTTGAACATGGCATATTGGTTTTATGAAAAAAATATTTATTTAGTCTTGGTTGCGAGTTGTGCGTTTTCCTGTACTTTATTCCCTATTAAGGCTTCAGTATTACCTTAATACATCCTTCTATTTTATTATCAAAAATACGATAAGCTTCTACTCCTTCGCTTAAATTAAACCGATGGGTAATAATATCAGTAGCTTGGTATTTTTTAGTTGTTTGTTGTAGGAGCTGCTGCATAAAATAACGGGCTGGCGAACGCCCTATTTTATAAGTGATGTTTTTATCGTACGCTTCTATAGGATTAAAGGCAAAACTGGTACTTGTATGTACCCCCACACTAGATATAACTCCACCAGGTCGCACCAGTTCATAAGCAACTCTACTAGCAGAACTACTTCCTACCGCTTCCATCACCGCATCTGCTCCACGCCCTTCTGTCGCATCGGCAATAATACCTTTGGTGTTGTGTTGATAGATATTGATGGCTGTGGCTCCAAACTGTTCTGCTAGTTTTAACCTATCAGGAATACCATCTAAGGCATACACTTGCTGCGCGCCTAATTCTTGTGCGGCAATAATACACATCAGTCCAACAGGTCCACAGCCAATAACTACATACACCCCATCAATGTTGGCTTGTATATTGGCTTGGTAAGCACAAAAATATCCTGTTGAGCGTACATCACCAATCAGCAACGCTTCTTCAGGATCGATGTGTTCGTCGAAGGTTAGTAAGGTATGGTCGGCTAATGGCACACGTACATATTGTGCTTGTGCGCCGTGCAGTCCTTTGCCATCTTGTACCCATCCGTACAATTGTCCTTTTTGGCAACGGCAGGTTAAACCAATGTTGCAATAATAACAATTACCGCAGTTCGTGGTAAACGGACTCACCACCCTATCGCCCTTTTTAAGCAATCGGATATCGCTACCTACTTCCACAATTTCACCAACAAACTCATGCCCCATTACGGTGCCACAATCTAAGCCTTTTTCCCGTTCGTGGTATACATGTAAATCAGAACCACAAACAGCAGTATGGCTTACTTTTACAATGGCATCGGTAGGAGCCAAAATGCTAGGGTCAGGTACTTGGCTATAGGCTATTTTTTGCTTGCCTTGAAATGTTAGTGCTTTCAATCTCTGATGTTTGATTCTTGAAATGTAGTTTTTGACTTTTTTTAGCGGTCAGTTTTTAGCAGTCAGATCGTTCGCTGCGCTTACTGTCAGCAGTCAGAACATTTACTCCACTCATTGTCAGAACGCTGCGCTGTCAGCTTTCTTGCTGACGATTTTTTAGTGGTCAGTAGTCTGTTTCCTGCTGGCGTTTTTTCAGTGATTGATAGAAAAAACTCCCCTTAAACAAACTATATAGATACCCACAAATTTAAAGTACTCCAATGTACTGGAAAAAGAAGGCGGCGAAGCCCAAAAAAACTTCGTGTAACTCCGTGAAAAAACTCCGTGTAACTTCGTGGGATAACTAAAACATTTCCATTTTTAACCCAAATCAAATAAACTTTTTACGCCTAGCATTTTAGTTTTGGTAAAACCTTCGGCATACTTGTAGCCAATTTGTCGGCCAATATCACTGGCTCGGCCACGTATGCGAGCAAAATACATTTCGTCGGCAATATAGGTTTTAGGTTCTTTCGATTTAGGGTCGTGAAATTGCGAGGAATAAGCTTTAATGGCTTTCTCTTTTTTGTCGATAAAGTTGCTGATGTCTACTACAAAATCGGGCATAATAAAGGTATCTTGCATGTAGTGATACAAGTTTTTTGGTCGCCACGGGGCTTGTTCGCTACCATCTTGATTGAGGGTAACAATTTTGCGGAGTCCTGCCATAAAACACGCATCCTTTACCAAAGCTGCTCCACGAGCATGATCAGGATGTCGGTCTTCGATGGCATTTGCTAAAACAATTTCGGGTTGGTATTGACGTATTTTTTTTATGATGGCTATTTTGTGCATATTGTCGTTTACAAAAAAACCGTCCGCAAAACCTAGGTTTTCCCTAATGCTTGTTCCTAGTATTTTACTAGCAGCTTTGGCTTCCTCATTCCGAATAGCAGGCGTGCCTCTAGTGCCTAATTCGCCACGGGTTAAATCAATAATGCCTACTTTTTTTCCTGCTTTTACATGGCTTAAAATGGTTCCTCCACAGGATAATTCTGCATCGTCAGGATGGGCAGCAAAAACTAATATATCGAGTTTTGTCATTTTAGAGATAGTTGGTTACAAATTAAAAAAGATTCAAAGATAAGCTTTTTAGTAGATTGTACAAGACTTACAGCCTACTACCTATTGTAAACAAGCATCGACTAAAAATGATACATTTTATTTTGTTTCCGTTACTTTGAGGATTAAGTGAAAAAATTACTCTTAAAAAGCTTATATTTGCATTATGAAAAGATTACCAGTAGGCATACAAAATTTTGGAGAAATTCAGACAGGCAATTACCTTTACATTGATAAAACGGCTCAAGTATTCCGCTTAATTGATGAAGGAAAATACTATTTTTTGTCTCGCCCTCGCCGCTTTGGTAAATCCTTATTACTCTCTACTTTGGAAGCTGTTTTTCAAAGAAAAAAAGAATTATTTAAAGGACTGTATATCGAAGATAAATGGAATTGGGATATGACCTATCCTGTTATTCATCTCTCCTTTAATACCGTTAACTATAAAACAGCAGGTTTAGAAAAAGCCTTACATTATGCCCTAGACAAACAAGCAGCAAAATATGGATTTGAACTAAACAGTATTGAGTACGATGCTAAATTTGAAGAACTCATCCAAACACTTGCTAAAAAAAACAAAGTAGCATTACTAATAGATGAATACGATAAACCTTTAATTGACTATTTAGATAAAGAAAACTTGCACCAAGCTAAAGCGCATCAAAAAATACTGAAAAACTTTTATTCCGTAATTAAAGATAGTGACCAATATTTAAAGTTTTTATTTATTACAGGTGTTTCTAAATTTAGCAAAGTCAGTATTTTTTCTGATTTAAATCATTTGCGAGATATTACTTTTGAACGACATTATGCTGCCATTTGCGGTTATACGCAAACCGAATTAGAAGACTATTTTGCTCCTTACGAAAACGAAACAATGAGCATTCAAGAAATAGACCGAGCCACCTTATATAAAAAAATAAAAACTTGGTACAACGGTTATAGTTGGGATGCACGTACTCGCTTATACAATCCTTTTTCGATACTACGCTTTTTTGCTAGTAGCGAATTCCGTAATTATTGGTTTTCGACTGGTACCCCTACTTTTTTAATTAATTTATTAAAAGAGCGTTTTATTTACGATTTTAACGAAGTAGAAACCAGCCATTTTGCCATAGAAAGTTACGATTTAGACCACTTAGATACCCTTCCTTTATTGTTACAAACGGGTTATCTTACGGTTAAATCGCAGGATGAACATTTGGTTGTTTTAACCTATCCTAACTCCGAGGTAAAAGCCTCGATGTTGGGTTATTTACTAGCAGGTTTTAGGCATAGCTTTCCTTCTACTAGTACACCTATTGTTCATAAAGTACATTTAGCATTTAAGCGAAATGATATGGAAGCGGTGATGCAACAAATTAATTATGTTTTTTCTACTATTCCGAATATAATTTTTCAGGCTAAAACAGAAGGCTATTATCAATCTTTAATTCACCTCACCTTTACCTACCTAGGCATTTACTTGCAAAGCGAAGTGAACACAAGTAGAGGACGTTGTGATACCGTTGTGTATACTGATACGCATGTTTACATCTTAGAATTTAAACTTGATAAACCCGTTGAAAAAGCACTCGAACAAATAACCAAAAAAGCCTATATTGATGCCTTTAAAGCACAGCATCCTAATAAAACAATAGTGAAAGTAGGAATTAGCTTTGATAGCAGTAAAAAGGAAGTTGGAGATTGGAAGATAATCGAATAATGCCTTACCCTGATCAATACCTCCACTATAAATTTTTTCTTAATTCCAGAACCACACCATCTCTCCCATTCCATGAAAATACTACAAGT